>JAJRTI010000648.1 GCA_024278415.1 Planctomycetota bacterium
TCTTAGTCTTACTCATAAAACGCATGACACGGCGGAGGAGTAGGACAAAGAGTAAGACTAAGAGTAGGAGGGTGACAGAACATCGACAACATGTTGTCGCCAGATTTACGCTAAGGAGCTAAAGACCTTCCTTCACAAACACAAACACGCCGTCCGACGCGAACGCGAGCTTGTGCGACTTCGCGCCCCGGCCCTTGCGGAAGATGCGCCCCACCTGGCGGTTCGACCGAGGAGCCACGCCGTTCAGGTTGAGGATGACCACGTCGATGTCGGCCACGTCCTTGCCGCGCAGACAGCGCCGGTCGATGTAGTACACGTTGCGGCGCTTGCAGACAGCGCTGAGCATCTCGTGGGGAGCGAGCACGCTCACGTTGGGGTCGTCAGGCACGAACATGAGCGCAGCGCCAAGCGCGTCCCGCCACGCCGGCCTGCGGAACGGCCGGGCGTCGATCCAGGTCGCGTTGCCGAGCAGCGCGAGCGCGAGGACAGCAGCGATCGTCCATCGCACGGGCGCGTTCAGCCACTGGCGCAGGCGCGCCGCGCCTTGCACCGCGCCCAGCGTGAGGAACACGCCCACGGTCATGGAGAAGTGGTAGTGCATGACCGTGAACAGATCCGACTGCACGGTCATGTTGATCGCGAGTTCCGGCAGCGCCAGCAGGCTCATGGGCCCCAGCAAGGGCAACGCCCCGCCGGCGAAAAGCAAGCACTGGCCGAGATACGCGAGCCGGCGGCCGGCCAGGGCGCGGCGCACGATCTCCACGAGGCTGGAGGAGCCCCCCGCGCCGAAATACTCCATGGACCGATACGCCCCCCCGCCGAGCGCGGGCGCGACGACGAAGATGAAGGCCGCCAACACCCCGGCGGCGAGCAACCCGGGCCCCAAGACCCATCGCCATTCCCGTCGCTGCACGATCGCGACCGCGGCGAACATGAAGACCGCAAGCGCGAGGTTCTCCTTGCCTAGGCACGCGGCCCCGGCCGCGATCATGAACCCCGCGAACCGCCGGCGCTCGAATAGATAGGCCGCCCACAGGAGCACCGGCAGCGCAAACTGCGGCGCGTGCACCTGGTTCACGTGCTGCGACGCAACCGCGGGGTGGAGCACCACGGCCAGCGCGGCCAAGAACGCGGCCGCGTCGTCGCGCAGCCAGCGCCGCGCCAGAAGAAACGCCGGCGCCAGGCACGACGCGAGCGCAAAGCTCTGGAGCGCGAACAGGGTCTCCGTGTGCGGCGCGAGCCAATAAAACGGCAACAGCACGAGGAGAAAGAACGAGCAGTGGTCGGCGAAGTGGCAAATGTCGAGCGTGGGGTTGTGCGCGAAACGGCCGTGCAGCGTGGACCACAGCAGATGCTCGAAGAGCGCGGTGTCCTCGCTCGTCGCCGCCATGGCGTTGTCCCGCACACACGCCGCACCTGCCCCGGCAAGGGTGATCGCGGCCACGGCGAGCAGCACCGCCACGCGCCAGCGCGCAGAGACGCGCCCCATGTTGGCTTCGCGGGCGGACGGTGGATCAGGTGCGGGCATGACGAGGCGATGATAGTGCGCCGGCGCAGGTGCGTCAACATGGGCAGGAGGAGCCGACGGCGACGTTTTGACTTCGGGCCCGGCCAAGTGTAGTCTGGCCGCGGCACGGAAGGCGAAGGCCTTCCGATCCGCCCAATCGGCCATTGGCAACCGCCAATCGAGAATCCAAGCATGTCGCTCTTCGAGCCAGACGCACCGCACCCCGATGGGAAGCCCGCCGACCGGGCCATGCCCCTCGCCGCACGCATGCGGCCGCGCACGGCCGACGAGTTCGTGGGGCAGGAGCACTTCTTCGGCGCGGGCAAGTTGCTGCGCCGGCTGCTTGACGCGGACCGGCTCTCATCCGTGCTCTTCTACGGCCCGCCCGGCACGGGCAAGACCACGCTCGCGCACGTGATCGCCAACTCGACCCGCGCCCATTGCGTGGAGATCAACGCGGCCGCGTCGGGCGTGGCCGAGGCGCGGGAGTTGCTCAAGCTCGCGCAGAACCGGCTGCGCCACGAGGGCACGCGCACGGTCTTCTTCATCGACGAACTGCACCGGTTCAACCGCGCGCAGCAAGATATCCTCTTGCCCGACGTGGAGCGCGGCACGGTCATCCTCATCGGCGCGACCACGCACAACCCCTTCTTCAGCATCAATTCGCCCCTCGTCTCGCGGTCGCAGATTTTCGAGTTCAAGCCGCTCACCGAGGACGAAATCAAGACCATCCTCCGCCACGCGCTCGAAGACGAAGAGCGCGGGCTCGGCCAGTACCACGTCGATGCGCGCGACGACGCGCTCGACCACCTGGCCGTCATGTCCGATGGCGACGCGCGCCGCGCGCTCAACGCCCTCGAGGTGGGCGTGCTCAGCACCGCTCCGAATGACGCGGGCGTGATCGTGTTCGACCGACCGACGGCCGAGGAGTCGATGCAGCGCAAGGCCATCGACTACGACCGCGACGAGGACGCACATTACGACGTCGCGTCCGCGTTCATCAAGAGCATGCGCGGCTCCGATCCGGACGCGGCGCTGTACTGGATGGCGAAGATGATCGAGGCCGGCGAGGACCCGCGGTTCATCGCGCGGCGCATGGTAATCTGCGCGGCGGAGGACGTGGGCAACGCGGCGCCCATGGCGCTCGTGCTCGCGACGTCGGCTATGCACGCCGCGGAGTTTGTGGGCCTGCCGGAGGCGCGCATCATCCTCGCGCAGGCCGTCACGTACATCGCTTGTTGCCCCAAGAGCAACGCGGCGTATTTGGCGATCGACAAGGCGCTGAAGGACGTGCGCGAGGGCCGCACGTTGCCCGTGCCGGACTCCCTCAAGAGCGGAGGCTACAAGGGCGCCAAGCGCCTCGGCCGCGCACAGGGCTACCAGTACGCGCACGACCACGGCGACCACTGGGTCGACCAAGACTACATCCCCTGCGATAGGGTCTACTACGAGCCCACCGACCAGGGCGCGGAGGTGCGGTTCAAGCAGCGGCTGGAGGAGCTGCGCGCGAGGCGGAAGCGGGCGCGGGAAGAGGGGATTGACGACAGAGAATTGTAGATTGAAGATTGGAGAGTGCAGATTGAAGATTGGGGGTACGTTGCATCACCGTCGGGCCGAGTGATATCATCCCCGCAACCACTCCGCACCCCATCCCCTCAACAGGAGTCCACCCATGCCGAACATCCCTATCGCATTGCAACTCTTCTCCGTGCGCGGCGAGTGCAAGAAGGATCTGTCCGCGGCCCTCAGGTCCGTGGCCAAGCTGGGCTACGCGGGCGTCGAGCCCTGGGGCTACCAAGGCGACCGCCTTGAATGGATGGGCCACAGCGCCGCGGACGTGCGCAAGATGCTCGACGACAATGGCCTCACCTGCTGCGGCATCCATCTCAGCACCCGCGCGATCCTGGGCGATAACCTCCAGCGTACGATCGGGCTGAACCAGACGCTGGGCAACCGGTTCCTGATCGTGGCCGCGGACAAGCCGCGCATGAGCGCGGTGGACACGATCGCCGAACTCGCGGGCATCCTCAATGATGTGGCCGAGAAACTCGCCCCGCTGGGCATGTTCGCCGGCTACCACGCGCACCCGTTCGACTTCGAGGCCGTCGAGGGCGAGATCGCCTGGGACCGGCTCTTCAGCCAGACGCGCGAGGACGTGATCATGCAGATGGATACCGGCAACTGCGCGAAGGGCGGCGGCGACCCCATCGGCACGCTGCGCAAGTTCCCCGGCCGCGCGAAGTCCGTGCACCTCAAGGAATTCGACGCGCCCGAAGGCGGCGTCATCGGCGAAGGCAAGCTCGACTGGCCCGCCATCTTCGATCTGTGCGAGACGTCGCAGCCAACCGAGTGGTACGTCGTGGAGGAAGGCGGCGCGGAAGGCATGGGCTTCGACGTGCCAAAGCGCAGCCTCGAGGCGCTGCGGGCTATGGGCAAGTAGCAGCGCTGACGCGGGCGCCGCGCGTCCGGCGTCTGCGCACCATGAATAGGCATACATCACCATGAGAATCCAACGCCGCAAACCACTCGCCGCGCGCGTCGGCATCGTCGCGGTCGGCCATCACACGTACTGGGACCAGTTCGACGGCCTGCTCGATGAGTTGATGCGCAAGGTCGACGTGCTCGTGGGCAAGGTCGAGGCCCATGGCGTGGAAGTCGCCACGTTCGGCATGGTCGACAACGCGGAGGCCGCGTACGCCGCGCTGCCCAAGATCAGGGCCGCGGACCTCGATCTGCTCCTCGTGGACATGGCCACGTACGCCACGTCGTCCACCTTCGGCGTGCTCGTGCGCGAACTCGACGTGCCCATCGTGCTCGTCGCGCTCCAGCCCATGGCCGCGATGGACTACACGCGCGCAACCACGTACATGCAGCTCTGCAACGACGACTTCTGCTCGGTGCCGGAGTTCACGGGCGTCGCGATCCGCATGGGCAAGCGTGCGCCGGAAGTTGTGCTGGGCAAGCTCTACGACGACCCCGACGCGGACCGCGAGTTGGCGCAATGGCGCCAGATCGCGAAGGTGCTGCACGACCTCAAGCGCGCCCGCATCGGGCTCATGGGCCACGTGCTGGAGGCCATGCTCGACATGCACGTCGACCCCACCGCGATGACCGCGGCGTTCGGCTGCCACGTGGTGCTGTGCGAGCCCGACGAGATTGTGCGCCACTACCGCGTCGCGGACGCGGCGACCGTGGCCGCGAAGAAGGCTGAGATTCTCGCCTTCTTCGACACGCCCGACCCGGTCTCCGATCCGCTCACGAGCAAGCTGACCGACGAGGACATCGAGACGGCCGCGCGCGTGGCCGTCGCGCTCGACGCGTTCGTCGACGAGAGGAATCTCGACGGCCTCGCGTACTATTACGAGGCCGAGCCGGAGTCGGAGATGCGCAAGGTGGTGACGAATCTGATCGTGGGCAACTCGCTGCTGACCAGTGCGGGCTTTCCCATGTGCGGCGAGTATGACATCAAGACGTGCATCGCGATGCTCATCATGGACCGGCTCGACATCGGCGGCAGCTTCGCGGAGTTTCACCCGGTGGACTTCGCGCGCGATACGGTGCTCGTGGGCCACGATGGGCCGCACCACATCAACATTGCAAACGGCAAACCCGTGCTGCGGAGCCTGAGCAAGTACCACGGCAAGCCGGGCTCGGGAGCGAGCGTCGAGTTCCAAATCGCTGAGGGCCCCATCACGATGCTGAGCATTGGGATCACCGCCGGGGGGAAGCCCAAGTTCGTCATCGCGGAGGGCGAGTCTATTCGCGGGCCCATCCCCCCTACGGGCAACACGAACACGCACGGGCGCTTCCTGCCGGACGTGCGCACGTTCCTCAAGCGCTGGGTGGCCGAGGGCCCGACGCACCACTTCGCGCTCGGCGTGGGCCATCACGCGGACGCGATCAGAAGAATTGCAGACGCCCTGGGCATCGAGGCCGCGGTGGTCACGCCGGGGGCGGGTGACTGAGTAACCACTGGCCACGGACCTCCACGTCCGTGGCCTACCTGGCGCGGACCTCCTGGTCCGCAAGAACTGCCAATGGATTGCGGATGGCGACGTCCGCGCCGGGCGGGTGCTGGACGTGGGCGTCCAGCACCAGTAACGTCCGCCGCCTAGCCGCGCATCGCGTCCTCCACATTCTCATACATCGCCACATACTCCGCCTCCGCGCCGGACTCCTTCATGAACTCCACCAGCGCGGCCTGCATCTTGGCCGCGATCTTCTGGTGCCGGCGCACGACGTTCTTCTTCTGGCCGGGATCCTCGACGACGTCGTACAGTTCCGCCGGCCAAGTCGTGCCATCGGGCCGGCGTTCGGCCGCGAGGTACGACCAGCGCTTGCCCGTGACCGTGGTGCGGGTGGAGACGATCGATATCTTGCCGTCGCCTTGTCCATTGTGGACCGCGGAGAAGATGTACTTCCAATTCTTGTTCGACTTGCCGGCCATGAGCGGCAGCCACGACTTGCCGTACACGTCCGGACACGCGACCTCGCACGCGTCCAGGACCGTAGGCATGAGATCCGCCGGCTGCGCGAGGCCGGGCACGCGGCGCTTCTTCTTGCGGCTGCCTGGGAGCCACACGAGCAGCGGGATGGCGGCCACTTCCTCGTAGAGCGGCCAGGGATCCTCGTAGATCACCGTGTGCTTGCCGGTGCGGTTGTGCTCGCCAATGTACATGCCGTGGTCGGAGATGAGCACGATCATGGTGTTCCTCAGCAGCCCCTGCACCTCCACCTGCCGCAGCAAATGGCCCACCCACCGGTCCGCCAGCGTCACCTCGCCCGCGTAGCGTGCGCGCAGGCGCTCCACGTATTCGGGCTTCTCGTAGATGTCGAGGTATCCATAGTTGGGGAACATGTAGTCGAGGTCGTCGTAGTTCGGGCTGTACTGCTCCACGTAGTGCAGGGGCGGATACCACACCTCGTGGATCTCGAACGTGTCGACCCAAAGGAAGAACTTGTCGCGCTTCGCGTTCTCCTCCACGAACTCACACGCCTTGCACATGGTGCGCGCGACGAACCAGTCCGCCTCGTGCTCGAAGTGGCTCATCGCGGCCATCTGGCGCTGATACTGCTTGCCCTCCTGCCGGTAGTGCTCGGGCGGTATGCCGCCGAACGACACCTCCTCCGGCTTCATCGTGTTCGTGTCCGGCTCCTTGATGGGGTGCACCTCGTGGAAGCCGCGGCCGAAGTTCGTGGGGAGCATGTTCGTCGTGTCGGTCACGAAGCCCGTGTAGTAACCCGCCTCCGCGAGCACCTCCGTGAGCAGCACCTCCTCGTCGCCGAGCGGCTTCCAACCGTAGCGCGGGAAATTGGTGTTGCCAGTGAAACAGTCCGTGCGCATGGGCACGGTGGGGAACGACGTGCAGTACGCGCGGTCGAAGCGCGTGGCCGTCTTGGCAAACGCGTCGATCGATGGCGTGCGCACCTTCTTGTTCCCGTAGCAGCCAAGGTGGTCCTTGCGGAGCGTGTCGAGCGTGATGACGATGACGTTCAAGGGGATTCTCCTGTGCGAAGTGCCTGGACGGGCGCGGCCACGCCGCCTGGTCGCGAACTGCGGGCGCGCGAGACGAGAGCGTAGAGACTAAGCATCATCGCCAGCGAAAGCAACCGCACTCCGATCCGCCAGGTCCCGCGGATGTTAGGCCCTTACCGGTTTTCGAACGACAACATGTTGTCGATGCGCTCCGTTGTGGAGTGCGCCGGCTCGACGGCGCTTTGCCTGGCGGCGCGTAGCGCTGC
Organism: Planctomycetota bacterium; assembly: GCA_024278415.1. The sequence goes on from JAJRTI010000648.1 coordinate 7,250, forward strand.
TTTGCATCCGCACACGCGCGATCCGTTCGCCACCGACAGCCGAAAAGCTAAAGCGGCGTTCCCGCCCATGCGGGATCGCACTCCACATGGGCTGCGGCGCAGCCGCCCCTTTCTCGCAGCGAAGTCTGCGAAAAAACGTAGTGCCTTAGCCATTCGGAGCTGGTATGAAAAACAAGAAGTTGCGTCGGCTCGCTGCACAGGGGGCGATCAAGACGAGGCGTTGCGGACATTCGACTTGCGGTGTACGGGCCGCGGCGAGGCCCTATGGAGTGCGGGGGCAGAGCGAAGCGGCGACCCCGCTTTGGCTCCCGCACGCCAACGTGACCTCGCACACCAGCGACGCTCGGAAGCCAAAGCGCCGTCGCCGTCCCGCACATGCGGGACTCTGCCGGCGCACTCCCAAAGGGCGCGCCGCGCGTTTCGTTTCGGTTGCAGGCGCAGCCCGCCTTGTCTGGACCCACGGATGCAGAGGGCAGACCTCTGCCCACTCTCCCCTTCGCGCCGTCGTGTCCTTCGTGGCTATTCCCCTGTCTCAACACCCACGATCCTCTGCTCGAGCCGGCGGCCAATTCACTGCGGCGTCCCTACAGGCGGGACTCCAAACAGATCATCTCCGGCGTCGGCCCTGTCGGCCGCGATCGCGCCGTCCCCCTCCGCCCGCTCTCCCGCCTCGGCCTTGGTGGCCGCGTCCTCGATCCCTATCCGATGCTCTCGGTCTCGGCGCCTGCGGGGCCTCGTGAACCGGCGCTTTATGCTGTGCCTGCTGGTAGTAGTCGTCAAGCAGCATGGCGATGATCGCGAGTTCGTCGTCGCTCTCGCCGTACGCGCGAGCCAGCGGCATGAACCGCTCCATGCGCTCGGCCTGTAGCTTGTCCCGGCGCCGCAGTTTCGCCTCGAGCAGCGCGGTCGCGCGCTCGGCCACGACGGCCTGCACCTCCTCGTCGGTGGGCAGGGGGCGCTCTTGCATGTCGATCCCAAACTTCTTGCCGATATTCTGGAGCTGGATGCGCTCCAGTCCGGTCGCGAGCGTGATCGCGGTGCCGCTGGCGCCGGCTCGGCCAGTGCGCCCCGCGCGGTGGATGTAGGCCTCTTGGTCGTCCGGCACTTCGTATTGAATCACGTGGGACAGCTCCGGCAAGTCGATGCCGCGCGCGGCCACGTCCGTGGCCACGAGGAA
>JAJRTI010000649.1 GCA_024278415.1 Planctomycetota bacterium
CCCCCTGCACGCCGGCCACGACCTCCTGCTTGGGGCCTCCGTCTGGCCCCACGACCTCGACACGCAACCGGCCCGGCCTGCCGGCCATCTGTTTCCGAGCCGCGCGGTAGTCGACGTGGACCCGTAGCTGGCTTTGGCCGAAGTTCACGTACGGCTCGATCTCCATCGCCTGGCTTGGGATGGACGGAAGCTCGTCCGCTTGGGCGACGAGTCCCTTCGCGTAGCTCTGATAGAGCGCGGCCACTTCGCGTTGCGACAGGGGCCGGTGGAAGACCATGACGTCGTCCAGCCAGGTCGCGCCGGCTCCGATGGGGCCGCCGAGATCGAACGTGGCCGGCTCTTCGTCCGGCACGAACACCGCGCGGCGGGACGCGGCCACGCGCTGGCCGTTGAGGTAGAGCCACATCTCCGTCCCTTCGAGTGTCGCGCTCCAAGTCACCGCCAGGAGCATCCACTCCCCGACGGGCCACTTCACGTTCGCGAGGGACGTGAGTGTCCGGCCCTCGCTGGGTGAGGTCTTGAGGCCGTTCGACGTGTAGAAGAGCAGGCGCGCGTCGCGGAGATACTTGTACAGCATGATCGCATTCAGCGCTTTGCCGTTGTGCCCGCCCGTGGATGCGCGGAAGAAGTAGTGAAACTTGCCGTCGTCCATGGGCCATTCCGGCTTGGCCCACATCACGATCGTGCCTTCGTCCGCGACGACGTTGCGGTGGAAAGGGAAGGTCAGGATCGAGTCGGGGCCGAGCCTGGCGGCCTGTCCGCGCACGCCCTTGGCGAACTGCGGCTTGCCCGTCACCTTGGGGGTGGGTTTCCCCTCGGAGAGCTTCGCGCGGAACTGCCCTTCGAACGGAGCAAAGAACAGCACGTCCGACTCCTCGATCGCGAGGGCGGACGACGACACAAACGCTAGGGCGACAAGGGACGGGATGACTCGCATAGTCTCTCCTATGCTGGCGGGAGCTGCGGCCCAATGGTGCGAACTTAAGCGTTGGATGGCGTTCGGAAGCCCCGGGGGCGGCAGTTGCTTACCCAAGGCGCGAGCCTTGGGTAAGCAACTGCGCGCATTCGTTTCCCGATGGGTATCTACGCGCCAAGATCGGCCATCTATTGGGTAGAGCCACTTGCAAAACCCCAGTTGTCCTACCTGTGCTGTGGCGCCGCAAGCCGGCGACGTCGCGTTTGTAGTAGGCCCGTGAGGGCCTTCCGCTCGGGTGGCAAATCGCTATCGGCGCAGAGGGCGCCCTGACGGTCGCCACTACAAGCGGAGCGCTCCCGCGCTCGCATCTCGGCGGCGCCGCGTTCGCCACCTCCGCCATGCAGGATGTTAGGCGCGAGGCCTCGGCCTATTGGGGTTTTGCAAGTCGCTCGGGTAGACATTGTTCAGCCGTACTGGATATCTTCACCGTCTGCACGTGGGCCATTCGAAGGCAAAACGCCACATCGCTGTCACTCTGAGCCCTTCGACTTCCGACGGACGGCGAAGGCCGTCCGCTCCGCCGCGGCGCCGCCAGCGCGGGTCACTTCGGCGCGATCGCCTTCGCGAGTGCGTCGGCGATCACTTTGTGGCCGGCCGCGCTGGGGTGGATGAAATCCGTAGCCGGCGACGCGAAGAGCTTGGCCGGGTCGCCAGCCTCGCGGAAGGCCTTGCACAGATCGACGAGCACGACCTTCTCGCTCGCGGCGACCTGGCGCACGACCGCGTTGTAGGACTCGTGCAACGCGCAGAGTTCCTGCACGCTGCCGCGGTCCGTGACGGCAAGCGCGGACTTCGGAAGCGCATCCCGCTTCGCCAATGCGAGGTAGTTCGGCGCGGTGAGCAACACCATGCGCGCGCCCTTCTTGCGGCCGAGCGCGACGAATGCGCGCAGATTGGCCTCGTAGTCCGCCAGCGACACGCGGAGCGGCCGGGAGGGTTGAGGCGGCGCGGGCGCCGGCTTGGCGTCGGTTGGCTTGGGCGCGTGCTCATCGAGGAACGGCATGTTCGCCGTCTTCCTCGCGGCGTGCCACGCGGCCACGGCCAACTCGAACACGCGCAGGCGGGACAGCACGGCGCGCAGCCGGTCGACCTTCGAGCCGGCCATGTCCTTGTCGGGGCCGGCGATACGCGCGAGCCAGTGGTCGTTCCAGCCGTAGAAGACGGTCACCACGTCCGCGCCGAGGTTCGCGGCGTCTTCCTTGAACCACTGGAGGCCTTGGAACGAACTGTAGCCGTTGACGCCGGCGTTGACCACGCGCACGGCTCGACCGGCCATCCGTTGCTTCAGCAGTTTCTCCAACCGCGCCGGATACGTCTGCGCGAGCGGCACGTTCTCGCCGAAGGTGCAGGAGTCGCCCATGCACACGACGCGGAACTCGCCGGCCGGCTTGGGCAAGGCGACCTCGCGGCCGGTGTAGCCCCGGGAGTCGATGGTGTGGTCGCCGAGCCGCGCGCCAGGCCGGTGGCGCCAGCCCCGCTGCGAGTCCCGAAGCAGGTGCGCCGGCCCGAAGTGCACGCCGAACAGCCGCAGGCCAATCTCCACGAGGACCAGGCCCGCCAGGCCTCCCGCCGCGAGCAAGCCCAGTCTGCCCAGCAGCGACCGCCGGCGCCGGGGGGGCGCTTGGGCCGTGGCTTCCTCTTGGGGCGGCTCAGTCACTGGTCATTGGTCATTGGTCATTGGATGGCAGACGCCGCGTCCGCCAAGTGCCCCGGTGCCAGCGACCGGCATGGCTCAATGCCATTAACTTACGGCAAAGCGCGGCACGTGTGGCCATCTCGATCGTTCTGCTGGAGCACAGGGACTCAGCCAGCTTGAGCTGGCTCTCTGCCTTGCCACCACGTTCACGTGGTGGACAGCAAGCCTTCGCTTCATAGGCTGAAGCGCGCTTTCGCGCGACTTCTCGATTCGGCTGCGGCAGCAAGAGAAGTCCTGCTGAAGCAGGCTCCTCATGGAGTTGAATCGAGTGCCATGCTCACCACCAGATGAATCTGGTGGCACTCAGAAAGGCCAGCTAAAGCTGGCCCTGGCCGATGCATCGTGGATCCCGCGGACGGAGTTCCCTGAATTAATGGCATTGGGCGCGGCCTACTTGCCCGGCGCCGGCAGGATTTTGCACGCGAGGTCCTTCGTGAACTCCGGCAATTCGAGCGTAAACGCGCCTGGCGCCACTTCGACGCGGCGTTCGGCGATCGCCCTGCCGGCGCGCGTGTCCCAGAAGAGCACACGGTATGCGCCCGGCTGGAGGGCCGAGAACGAGGCGTTGACGCCTCTCATGGGCTTGAAGGCTTTCTTCTCGCGAGGCAGGCCTTTGTCGTAGATCCACAGCAGCGCGGCCTTGGGGCCGGCCATGCACTGTGCGGCGAGCAGGCCGCCATCGCCGGCGAACGTCACCGCTCGCGGCCGCAGGCCGAGCCCCCGGCGGTCGAGCCCGGCGTCGAACGCGGCGAGCGAGCGGAATCGGAAGTATTGGTTTTCGTCCTCGATGAAGTGGAACCACCAGAAGAGCGGGATCGCGCTGGTGGGCGACACGTAGCTCGCCCACATGCCGCAGTGCAAGTCCATCTCCAACACCGCGGCGCTCTCGACGGAGTTGCGGCCGCCGTATTCCGTGATGAACGTGGGTTTCTTGAACTGCTGGTTGAACCGCCACGTGTCGTGCACGACCTGCACGATGTCCTTGTGCGCGGCTTGGTCCGCGCGGTAGCCGTCGGTGACGGTGTAGTCGATTCCGGGCAGTCCCACCAGCAGCGGGTCCTCGCGGTAGTAGCCGCTAGAGTAGTGGGTGGTGACCAGGGGGGGATGAGGGGCGATCTGTTTGATGTAAGCGGCCATGGTCCGGTGCCATGAGACCTTGGCCGGCGAGCGCGTGAAGCTCCACGAGTTGCCGGTGAGGTCGAGTTCGCTCATGAGTTCGAGGCCGAAGAGCCGGTCCGAGTAGCCCCATCGCGCCACGATGTAGCGGAGCTTCTTCTTGAACAGTTCGATGGCGCGCGGGCTGGTGAAGAACTCCTCAGGCGTACGCAGGAAGCCGCCCTGTTTCTGGTTGTAGGGGTTGTCGGCCCACTCCGAGTCGGACCAGAGGCTGAGCATGCCGTGGTTCTGCACGACGAGGTGCACGTACATGTTCTGCCGGTCGGCCAACTCCAAGAGCTTGTCGAGCTTCCAGGCGTTCTGGAGGTTGTAGCGGCCGAGGCCATGGAAGAAGTTGTGCTGGGGGCTCCATTCGAGTGCGAGCCACCAGGCGGACATCCAGACTTCGATGAAATTCAGGCCGTTCGCGGCCATCTTGGGCATGATGCGCTCGTACTGGGCGAGGCCGGCTTTTGGCGAGAGTGTTGTGTGCCGAAAGCCGGCGTACATGCGGTCGTACGGCGCGTGCATGTTGAAGCCAATGGGGTAGAAGAAGTCGCCGTTGGCGAACTCGAAGTAGCGCCAATTCTTCTGGCTGACCCGGACCGGCCCGCGGCGAGAGGACTTGACGACTTCGAAGCTGCGCAGACGCATGTGGAGGGTTTGGCCGTCGCGCACCACGATGCGGTAGTAATGCTTGCCCACCTCGGTCGGCGCGAACCGGATTTTCCACACGCGGGCCCCGGTGGGCACCAAGTAGCCTGCCCCGTTGCGCGTGAGGCGTTGGTAGGCCTGGTAGATGAAGCCGGGGACGCTCCGCGTGCGCCCGCTGGGGGGGGTAATGAGAGCGGCGACCTCGACTTGGTCCGGATCGAAGGGGTTGTCATACGCCCGGTCGAGCGAGAAGGTGATCTCGAACTTCCCGTACTGGGGCACGACGTCGGTGTTGGTGGCGAAGTTGTAGAGGCTGTGGCCGTCGCCCCGCCCGGCCGCTTCGACGCCGCGCACGTTGTCGATCAGGATGTCGCCACGGTAGGCCGCGGTGCTGAACAGCCGTATGCCAAAGAGGCGCACGCGCTGCGCGGCATACCCGTCCCACGCCTTCATGTGGTCCTCGGCTTTCCAGTCGCTGCTGTGCGGCGAGAGGTCGAGCGAGATCGTCTGCCACTTGCCGGGTTCGAGCCACTGCACGGGCATGGCTTGGTACCACCAGAGGTCGCGGTCGCGGATCACAAACAAGGCTTGGATCCATCGCGGCGCGTCCGCGGGCAGGTAGATGTCGAGCAGCAGGCGGTCGTAGTGCGACCAATCCGCGTTGGGCTGCACGTGGACCATGAGGTCGCCGGGGAAGTGGGCTTGGACGCGCAACACCGACCGGCCGGACCGCGCACGCGGCGTGCGCAAGATGCCGGCGGGCTTGCCGGCCGGCGCTCGGCCGTTCTCTGAATGGGCGACGAATGCCGGCCCCACGATCCACCCATGATTCGGCTTCTCAAAGTCGTAGAGCACGCGTGTGTTGGCGGGCGCCGCGGCCGCTCCTCGGCCCGCGCACACGGCGACCGCGAGCGTGCCCGCCATCCAGGCCGCTGTGCGGGCACGCGCCCGGCCCCGCCTGTGAGCCGCGGCCATCAGCGTTCCGTCCCTCCGTCTCCCGGCGCGGCGAAGAGCAGCCCCATGTCGGACGAGCCAACCCCCGCGGCCTTGCAGGGGCTGTCCGGCGCGAGCCGCAGCTCGCCTGGGTACCGCGTGTCGAACGTGGGGTCGGCCACGATGGACAACTCGTCGGTCCGGTTCTTGGCCTGCCACTTGGCCAAATCGGTGATGGTCGAGCGCCAGTGGGCCGGCCCGCCCTCGTAGAAGGCTTGGAGGCGCCAGTAGCAATTGCCGTCCGTGCGCCACTCCTGGTTGTCGAACTCGAAGTCGTCGAAAATAAACGCGCGGCGCACGTTCATGAAGATGTTGTTGGTGGCGGAGACCACCACGCCCGGCGAGGGGGCCTGCCGGTGGAACACGGTCCCCGCGTCCATGACGACGTTGTGCCGGAACACGACCTTGGCCGCGGGCAGCACGATTTTGCCAAGCTGGACGACCGTCGACGCCTGTTGGAACACGCAGTTTTCAATCGTGGCTTTGCCGAAGCTGCCGCCGAGGCCGACGCACACGCTGTTGCGGCTGCGGAAGTGGCAGCCCTGCACGGTCACGTTGCCGCTGACGACGTGGAGGCCGTTGCCGAACGCGAAGTCGATGTTCTCGATCCGCCAGTCGGGGCCGCAGTGCAGCAGGTAGTCGCCCGCTGCGGCCGCGCTGTTGACAATGGTCGGCCGCTTGCCCGCTCCGCGCAGGGTGATCTCGCGCTTGTCCGCGATTGCGGCGTCAAACTGGTCGGTGGCCGCGATGTAGCCGATCTCCGCCTCGTCGTATGGCGCGCCGTCTCGAATCTCGATCACGTCGCCATCGCCGGCCGCGAGCAAGGCGTCCTTGATCGTGGAGTAGTCGCCCTTGCCATCTTGCTGCACGATAATGGTCAGATCCCTGTCGGCCAACGCCGCCTTCAACTCGGCCAAGGTCATCAGTTCGTCTTTGGGGGAGAAATGGAACTCTGGGTAGGTTGCGCTCAGTTCCGTGGCGAGGCGTTTAGACGTGTGGTACAGGTTCATGCGGTAGGCGTTGAGCGCCTGCCTGAACATGCGCTTGGCTTCGGCCTCCTTGCGGCGCGACTCGGCTTGCCGGATCGCGGCGGAGGCCAGTTCGGAGATCTCCGGCACGTTGAACTGCTCGGCCGTGCGGTAGGTCTCGATGGCCGCGGCCACGTTGCCGTCTTCCATAAACCGCTTGGCCTGCGCATCGAGGCGCTCGTATTCGAGCTTCGCCAGCCGAGTGTAGCGCGCCTTTTCGCCGGCGATCTTATCGCGCCATTCGCCGGCAAGATACTGGCTGGGGAACCGGTCCCACACGGCGAAGGCCTTGGCGAATTGCTTGCTTTCGACCAGGCCATCGGCCTCCTCTTTCAACGCGCGGAACGCCGGCTCGGCCGCTTGGCTGAGCCGCTTCATGACCGTCTGGAGCTTCTGTGCCGCGAGGCCCGCGTAGTCGGAGTCTTCGGCCACGTCGCGCACCATTTCGAGCTTGCTGATGATGCTCTGAAAGTCGCTTGGGTGCCGTGTGGCGAAGGAATCGGCGTGGCTGTAGAGCCGCCTGCAATACGCGTCGACCGCTTCCCGCGTGCGCCGAGACGAGGCGGCCACCCCGATGGCGACGACGACGCAGGCAAACGCCACGCTCGTCACGAGCGCGCCGACGCCGACGAACGGGTTGGCCAGCCACGCGGGCGCGCGCACCTGCACCTCCTGCCCCGCGAGAGGCGCCTCGGTCACGGCTGGCGACTCGGCCGTCGAGTCGGCCGCGAGGTAGGCGGACAGGCTCGCGGCCGGCGGCCGGCCATCGAGCGCCAGCTCCATGTCTTCGATGACCTCGCTGGGCAACTGGTAGCGCATGTCCGGATCCTTGGCCATCATTTTCTCAACGATGTGGCACACGTGGTCGGAGAGCGCGAGATTGTGATCCTTGGGCGAGGGCAGGACTTCGGTCACGTGCTTGGTCATGACCACGGCCGGGGACGCGCCCTCGAACGGCACCTCGTCCACCAGCATGTGATAGAGCGTCGCGCCCAGCGAGTAGATGTCGCTGCGGATATCGAGGTTGGGCAGCCCGCGGGCCTGCTCGGGCGAGATGTAATACGCCGTGCCCACCGCGGTGCCTTGCAAGGTGAGTTGGTTGTCCTCCTCGGACCCCGTTTCCTTGGCCAAGCCCAGGTCGCACAGCTTCACCGTGCCATCCCGCGTGATCATGATGTTGCTGGGCTTGATGTCGCGGTGGATGATGCCGAACTCGTTGGCGTGCTGAAGCGCGCGGGCCACCTGCACGCAGATGCGCAGCGCCTGCTCCTCTTCGATGGGGCCGTGCCGGGCCATGAGGTCCTTGACCGAGGGGCCGTCCACGAACTCCATCGCGAAGTAGTGGTAGTCGTCGGCCTGGCCCACGTCGAGCGCCTGCACGATGTTCTTGTGGTCGAGCTTCGCCATGGCCTCGGCCTCGCGCATGAAGCGCTCCAGGAACCGCACGTTCTTGGAGAGCCGGCGAGGCAACACCTTGAGCGCGACGATCCGCCCTGTGTCGACCTGGCGGGCCTTGTACACCCGGCCCATGGCCCCTTGGCCCAGCTTGACCATCACTTCGTAGCCGCCAATACGCGGATACATGCCCATCTGGTGCAGCCCCCGATACACCTCTCGCACCTGGCGCTTCGTCAGGTAGCCGTTGTTGAGCAACACGTTCGACAGGCGCTCGCTGGGCGTCTCCCGCCGCAGAACGCCGAGCTTCTGCTTGCATTCGTCGATGTTCTGGCGCGAGACCAGGCCCATCTCGAACGCAAGGTCTGCGAATGCGCTGTCTTCGGCTGAGCCCATAGAGCCTCGGCAATGAAACAGCCGCCAGAGCGGCGCTGCGTGGACCATCCGCGCACGAAGACGTATTGTACGTCTGACGGCCTCCGTTTGCAACGATTGCAGCCGCCCCTGGCCCCGCAAGCAGAAGCGGGCGCGGCTCCCGAAGCCTCGGGATCGCATTCCGATGCTTGCGCAGCCGCGGGCGGTGGCGGACGGCGAAGGCCTTCCGCTCCCTTGTCACAGCGGCTTTCGGTAGAGCGCGATGATCCCCTCGCCGTTGAGCCGCACAAACTTCACGTGTCCGTCGGCGAAGCAGGTGGCCATGCCGCCGACTTGGTTCTGCCCGCCCCAGGACTGGGGGAGCACCTCATGGTCGTCCATGCCAACGTGTGCCCCCAGCGAATCGCAAAAGGCCATGGGCTTGCCCGCGGGCTTGCGGATGCGGGCCATGAGTTGGCCGCACACGCCCTGGGTGGAGTTGTCGAACCCCATCGTCGCCCACGCATGGAGACAGAGGTAGGCGTAGCTGTGGGGATTCTCGTCGGGCATCGCGGACAACGTGGGGCAGACAAATATCCGCTCATCCCCCACGAACGGCTGAAGCGCTTGGTGGATGTAGCGCCGGTGCGCGAAGCCATACGTCTCGCTGAAGTCCGCCACCGGCAACGTCTCGTCCGACATCTGCATGTACATGGACACGCCGAGCGATATCTGCTTGAGGTTCGACATGCAGGTCGCCAGCCGCGCCTTGCCCCGCGCCACGGCCAGCGCCGGCATGAGCATGCCGGCCAGAATGCCGATGATCGCAATGACGACCAGCAGCTCGATCAGCGTGAAGCCGCGGCCGTGGGCTCTTGAGGGCTGTGGGTGCATCGTAGAATCAATCATAGCAGGGTGTGGCGTGGCGAGGGAAGCGCGCGACGCCTTGATCGCGCACCGGTGTCGTGGTACGCTCCGGCCCGATCGACGGCAAGCCGTGGGGCGCGGACGCCCCACACGAACAGGGCGCAGAGCTAAGATCGGCGCCCAGGAAGATTCCCCTTGATACTGTTTGGAGCCGCCATGAACTTCGCCCTGCTTTCCGGTGCACACAGCCACACCGCTGGATACATGAACGAGATCAAGAAGAGCGACGACCTCAACCTGGTCGCGGTGTGGGACGACATGGAGTCCCGCGGCCGCGCGATCGCGGAGGACATGGGCTGCGCGTTCGTGCCCAACCTCGACGACGTGCTCGGCCGGGGCGACGTGGACGCGACCTGCGTGTGCGCGGACAACCTGAGCCATCGGCCGCTCGTCGAGGCGAGCGCAAAGGCCGGCATCGACTGCTTCTGCGAGAAGCCCATGGCCGTAGACCCGGCCGACGCGGACGCGATGATCCAGGCGGTGCAAGACGCGGGCATCGTGTGCGTGTTTGGCTACATGACGCCTTACTCCGGCGCGGCGCTCGCGGCCAAGAAGGCCGTGGACGCGGGCCGGCTCGGCAATATCACGCAGCTCCACTTTCGCAACGCGCACCACGCGGCGTACGGCCATTGGTTCGATACCCCGGACCGCGAATGGTTCCACAACCCGGCCAAGTCCGGGGGAGGAGCCTTCCTGGACATGGGCACGCACGCGGTGCACTTCGTGCGCAAGATGTTTGGCCCGGTCAAGGCCGTGCAGGCGGTGATCGAGAACAAGAGCGGCGTGTATCCGCGGGTGGACGACTTTGGGATCGCGTTCTTCGAGTTCGAGAGCGGCGCGACCGGGGTGATCGAGGCGTCGTGGGTCTTCACGGCCGGCCCGCGCGGTCTGGAGGTCGTAGGCAGCGCCGGCCGACTGGAGATGGGCGGCAAACTCCAGCTCACGCCGTTCACGGACAAGCCCGGCGAGCCCGAGCCCCTGCCCGAGGAGCCCGCGGAGCCCACGCGCATGATGCGGCTCGTCGCGATCAAGAACGGCGAACTCGACCGCGCGGTCGCGGACGAAGATCTCGTCTGCTGCCGCGACGCGGTCGCGATCATGTCCGCGTGCTACGAGGCTGCGAAGACCGGACAGCGGCAGGGGGTTGGGGCGTGAGCTTGTAGCGCTGGCCGCGCCCATTGTTAGCAGTCGCCGGTGGCGCGAAGTGCCATGCAGCCCAAAAGGCTACGACGCACTCGCCCTGCTCTGGTATGTCTCGCCCCCTTGGGGCTGACGGTACCGACTCACCCCCTCACGAGGCGCGTCACAAGTGAGCCTGTCCCGCGCTTTCAGCGCGGGGCGCATCTGGTATCATAGCGCTTGCCCTGGGGCGCTGCCCCAGGCTATGCTGTGCCAGCCCTGTGGGCAGGCGGCGGTTGTGCGACGCATGCTCTGCATGATGAGGACATATCCGATGCCAACCAGAGAACAGACGCTCCAGAAGCTGCGGGACCATATGCCTGCCCTGCGAGCTGACTTCGGCGTCAAGAAGCTATCCATCTTCGGTTCCGTTGCGCGTTAAGCACAGGACGCTGACAGTGACGTGGACGTCATCGCGGAGTTCGAGCGGCCCATGGGGCTCAGGTTCGTCGAGTTCGCCGAGCGCATTGAGGAAATCCTCGGCGCGAAGGCGGATGTGCTGACCCCCGCAGGCGTCGACAGCATTCGGAACCCCGAGATCGTTCGCAGCATCATGGAGTCAGCGGTCGATGTCTAGGCGATCAGATGTCGATCTCGTTCTCGACATGCTGGAAGCGGCCCGTCGCGCGATGGACTATTGCTCCGGGTTGGACTACGACGGCTTTCTCTCAGACACGATGACCCAGGACGCGGTCGTGCGCAACATCGAGATCCTCGGCGAGGCGACCAAGTACCTCTCCGACAGCATCCGCGAGCGAATCCCCGACGTGCCATGGCAGAGCATCGCTGGCATGCGCGACCGATTGATCCACCACTACTTCGGTGTGAACTGGGACATCGTGTGGAGCGTCGTGCAAGATGAGCTGCCCGCGTTGGCCGCGAAGCTTGCGGCGATACTAGAAGACATGTAGGAAAAAAAGGCGGTCAGTGCGCGACCGACATGCCTGGTACCTGCATTTTGCACGTAAGCGCGGCGCGTGTTCCGTAACCTGCGCAGCTCTTGCGTTTCTCTTGAGTGAACCCGTGCAAAAAACTTTTTGCACGCATCCGACATGGGTCACCCAGCGGGTGATTCGGTCGGTTTCATCGAGGAAGCGTCTACGCCCTCATTGCCCGCAGATTTGCGTCACGTAGAGCCTGAGTGCGACAGGGCCGTGCAAAATTCAGGTGGTAACACTTCAGCCGATTGCAACAACCGTTGGCCCCATGAACGTGCGCGAGTTCAATGGACAGCGTTTCCGCTTGACGCAACGCTGTTTGGAAGCCCAACGGGCTTCCGGCTTCTAGCCCAGGGTTGCGGCCGCAGGCCG
>JAJRTI010000650.1 GCA_024278415.1 Planctomycetota bacterium
ACGCGGCACTCGCGGCGCCAGGCGCGGGGCATGGCATACGTGGAGCAGCCATCGGACATGAGCGTCTCCAAGCCCAGCAGGATGGGGGCGCCCTGGGGGAGCCGAAAGTGCTGCACCACGGTCGTGTTCGGCGTGTAGCCAGAGAAGAAGAACCCGTTCCGGTGGCGAGCGATCGTGAGTATAGGGTTGGCCTCAGCCGGCTTGCGCTTCTCGTTCACAAGCTCCCAACCGACCGCGTACAACGCACACCGCATGAACGACTCGCCGGGGAACGACTTGGCGGGATCGAGGGGCGCGAGCAGGTGGCCCGCCATCTTCTGGGGATCGCAGCACACCGTGCCGCGCACCCACAGGATCACCCCTCCCCCCTCGCCCTGGCTCCTACGGGCCAGGCCCAAAATGCGCTCCTCCTCATCTTGCGTCACCCGCGCGATCGGATACGGCTCGTCGTCCTCATCGAGTTCCATCTCCTCGTCGATCTGTGCGCGCAGGCCCCCGGCGCTGAGCAGCTCATGGTGGTTGAAAAGCGGTGAATACGGTTGCACCACCAGGATGTCCGGGTCAATGTTCGTATCCAAGAAGAACGCACCCGCAAGCGGCTCGGCCAGCTTGACGGCCAGGGCGTCGAGCATGTCCGGCCCGGCGTGGTCCAACGGCCCATACAGCAACAGGTGTCCCCCGCGGCGCACGTGGCCGAGCAGCGCGGCCGACCATGCCGTGCCCGCATCGGGCACAGGGCTAACCAAGACGCTCTCGGCGAACAGATCCGGCTTGACTTCCAAGGACGACACCAGGTTGCGCGTGCTCACGACCGTGTTGAGCGGGAGGCCTTGGTTCACCGCGCCGCGCATGAACCAGTCGCCGAAGAACACCTCGCCGATGCGGCTCGGCGTGCCGTAGGTCCACTCGTGGTACTCGTCGAACGGGTACACCCACACCAGCGGCCCCGGCGCGTCGGGCGCATGCTCGCGGCACTCGAGGATGTGCGGGATGACCTCGTTGGGAACCTTGTCCGGCATGTTGCCGTATGAATCGTCGCAGGTGAGGAACTCGATCGCGGTCGGCGTGCAGACGTTCCCTTCCGCGTCGATGCGGCTAACGGACAGGGGCAGGTAGATGTCGTGGGGCTCGCGGCCGTAGCGGTCGAGCCAGGGGCTGTTGAGCCACCAGGGGTCATGTGTGTAGAAGCGGAACGGGAACGTGTCGCCGGGGATCTCCGCGATGTGCGACATCCAACCGACCAACTCGACTCCGAAGTCGCCGTTGAGCGCGGCCCAGGGACTGTTCGGTGGCGGCTCCATGCCGTAGTCGCCGCGGTAAATGTCGCGCAGCGGCACCGCGTCCGACGACAGGTCCATGCCGGTGGAGAGGTTGGTCCCGCGCGTTTCGATGGGGAAGTCTGGGCATTCCGCGCGGAACAAATCCCAGAACTGGATCATCGCGTCGCGCACCTCAGCGCATCGCGACGTGTCGAACGTCTCGCCGTCGAAGATCGCTCCGCGCAGGCCCCACGTCTCCATGCCGAACCCGAAGCCATTGGAGAACCAGATGTAGTCGAAGCCCAGGTCGGCGAGGAAGTGCTGGCTCTGCCGGCCGAAGAATGCGCCAAACGGCGTGTCTTGCGGGATGCCGTCGGGAAAGCCGGCGTACCGCTCAGAGTCCGCGTTGAGCGTCGCGTAGCAGCACACGAAGCTCTTGGCGCCCATGGTGTGGCCCATGCAGATTTCGTTGTGCTTGCGATACTTGAACGGCGACTTGGCGAACTCGCCCCCGGGGTCGAACGTCGCGCCGACGCGGATCGGCTTGCCGGCGACCTCTTCGCCGACCTCCTTGATGATCTGCGTGAGGCGCTTGAGCCAGCCGTAGGTGAACACCGGCGGGTCGTCCATGTAGAGGTACGGCCGGCTGTGCAGAGCGATGCCCTCCGGGTCGCCCGCGATGTTGCGGCGCTTGTTGCCAATGCCAATGTAGCGCGCCCATTCGAACTCGTCGTCGAGGTCGCCGCGGTACTCGAGGATCTCCGAGCCATCGGAGGTCCACAGCATGACGGACACCCTGTGCGTGTGCCGCGTGAGCGCGAGCCACTGGGTGAACAGCCGCCGGCACACGTCGCGGGCCGTGGCCTCCGAGGTGTCCTTGAACGGCTTGAGGCTCATCTCGAGCGTGACGTTCTGGAAGTCCATAGCGGTCGTCTCCTTTAATGCGCGCATTCAGCCAAGGTGGCTGCGTCAAGGTGGACTGCGCCCCCAACCCAAGGCCTCTGACCGTCATGGATCAGAGGCAAAACGTGGCGTGTGGAGGACAGGTTCGCTGTTCCGTATTGCGTATTGCGTATAAGGGGCGGCTGCGCCGCAGTTCCTACTCTTAGTCCTACTCTTAGTCCTACTCTTAGTCCTACTCTTAGTCTTACTCTTAGTCTTACTCATAAAACGCATGACACGGCGGAGGAGTAGGACAAAGAGTAAGACTAAGAGTAGGAGGGTGACAGAACATCGACAACATGTTGTCGCCAGATTTACGCTAAGGAGCTAAAGACCTTCCTTCACAAACA
>JAJRTI010000651.1 GCA_024278415.1 Planctomycetota bacterium
CAAGACGATACGCTCGGCCTTCAATCTGCTGACCGGCATCGACACCTGCGGCGGATGCGCGGTGCGTCGGCTCGTGCGCGGGGGCGTCACGTCGCTCAAGATCGTGGGCCGCAACAACCTGACCCCGAAGAAGGTCAAGGACGTGCGGTACCTCAGGGCGCTGGAGCCGCTCATCGACTCGCCGATCGACGACGACGCGTTCGCCGACAAGGCGCGCGCCACGTTCCGCAGTATCTACGGCCACGATTGCGGCCGGCGCTGCTATTACCATTGAAGACTCGAAGATTCGGAGGCCACTAAGGCACAAAGACACAAAGGTGCACGAAGGGAATCCGGAACCATTCCCCCTTTGTGTTCCTTAGTGTCTTGGTGCCTTAGTGGCCTCCGCTAGTGCCTTGCCCATGGAACGAGCCCTACTCATCGCGAAGCCGGACGCGCTCGACTCGGTCGAGGAGGAGTATGACCGTCTGTACTTCGGGTGCGAGTTCTGCGAGCGGCTGATCCCCAAGGAGGCCCGAGTGGAGCGAGCGCTCGCGGTCGCCGGCGAACGGAACATGGCCTTCACGCTCGTGACGCCCTACGTGACCGACAAGGGCGCGGACCGGCTCAAGGAGCTGCTGCCGTGGCTTGCCGAGCGCGCGCCGGATGCGGAGGTCGTTGTGAACGACTGGGGGATGCTGCATTTCATCGCGAGCAGCGGCCTGCCGTTCAAGCTCGCGTTGGGCCGGCTGCTGACCAAGCAGAAACGCGGCCCGCGGCTCATGCGGCTCGTGGGCAAGCTGCCGGCCAAGGCGTTCGAGCATTTCAAGCGCTCCAACGTGGACGTGCCCGCGCTGAAAGACTTCGTGCTGTCCAAGGGCGTCGTGCGGTTCGAACTGGACAACTTGCCTCAGGGCATCGTGCGCGACCCGTCCGTGCCGGCCTCGCTGTATTACCCGTACGTGTACGTGTCCACCACCCGGCTTTGCTTGAGCAGCGCGTGCGAGCACCGTACGACATCGCTGCGCGAGATCGCGCCCTGCGGCCAGGAGTGCCAGCGGTTCACGTTCCACCTGAACCACAAGGACATGCCGGTCGAGCTGCTGCTGCGCGGCAACACGCAGTTCTACGTGAACGACCAACTTCCCGAAAACCTCGACCCACTCGGCGTGGACCGGCTCGTGTACGAGCCGGATCTCCCGCTTTGAGTGTTGGTCATTGGTCATGGGGCGTAGCTACCGATTGCCATCTCTGCTTCGTCCCGCAGGGACGACCGAGAATAGCCCAGCGCTTCAGCGCTGGGGAGAGGTCCACCGACACGTTCGGCCGCAGTCCCGTAGGGACGGCTGAGTCTCGGGCCTCGCCTGGCAGTTCAGCCGTCCCTGCGGGACTGGGCGCCAGCCTTTCTGCTTGCGGACCCAGCGCTGAAGCGCTGGGCTATTCTCAAACGTGCCTACGGCACGCTGATCTTTCCGGCGCGGACACTACCGCGCTTGCCGGCCGCTTGCCCTTCGGGCTTCAAACCAGTAGCTGCGCCCACAGGTCATTCGTCATTGGGCGGGCTCGCCTGGAGTCATGAGGAAACGAAGGTGAATGCTGAATAGGAGATGACGGAGAATAGATGACAACGCCCCGAATCGTCGCGGACGAGAACATTCCCTACGTGGTCGAAGCCTTCAGCACCATTGGCGAGGTGGCTACCGTCAATGGCCGAACGCTGACGCGTGAGATGCTCGCGGAGGCCGACCTGCTCATGGTGCGGTCGGTGACGAAGGTGAACGCCGGCCTGCTCGAGGGCACGCCGGTGCGGTTTGTCGCCACGGCCACGATCGGCCTCGACCATCTCGACCTGGACTACCTGGCCGCCAAGGGCATCCCCCATGCGAGCGCGCCGGGTTCGAACGCCAACTCCGTGGGCGAGTACGTCACGTGTGCGCTGCTGGTGCTGGCGAAGCGCCGCGGGTTGACGCTGGATGGCATGACCGCGGGCGTGGTGGGCGTGGGCAACGTGGGCACGCAGGTGGTGAAGAAGCTCGAAGCGCTCGGCATGACGGTGCTCAAGAACGACCCGCCGCTCGCGCGCAAGACAGGCGATCCGAGCTACTTGCCCCTTGACGCGCTGTTCGACGCGGATGTCATCACCGTGCACGTGCCGTTGACCCAGGATGGCGAGGACCCGACGTACCACATGATCGACGCGGGGTTCCTGCCGAAGCTCAAGCCGGGCGCGATCCTCATCAACTCGTCGCGCGGGAGCGTTGCGGACACGCAGGCGCTGCTCCGTTATCTCGATCGGCGCGGCCGCGGTCCGGTCGTGTTGGATGTTTGGGAGGGCGAGCCGGAGATTTCGGCCGATCTGCTGGCCAAGGTGGATTTGGGCTCGCCGCACATCGCGGGGTATTCGTTCGATGGCAAGGTCAAGGGCTGCCAGATGATTTACAAGGCCGCGTGCGACTTCCTCGGCGTGGACGCGACATGGGATCCCGCGGAGCAACTGCCGGCCCCCGAGCATCCCGCGGTAGACGTGAGCCGCGTGGGTGGCGGCGATGAAGACATGCTGCGGGAGGCGTGCCTGACCGTGTACGACATCGAAGCGGACGACGCGCGCCTGCGGAAGGTGCTGGGCATGCCGGAAGGGGAGAGGGGGCCCTACTTTGATCGGCTGCGGAAAGAGTACCCGCGGCGAAGGGAGTTCCCCAACACGAGAGTGGCGGGTGCGAGCGCCGCGGCCGCGGCAAAGCTAGCCGCGCTGGGGTTCGGGGCCTGAGCGTTCTGGGGGGCGGACCGCCTAGTCCGGCCGTCTCGCTTCGCTGCGACGGCCCTACTGGCGGGACTCCAAACCCTTTGCGCCTTTGCGTTCCTCCGCCCCTCAGCGATTGTACCTGGGGATCGGCCCGCGGAGGTCTTCCCAGACCGCGTCGCATTCCTCGGCCGCTCCCTCTGGCAACTCGCCCCGGCAGGCGATGAGATTCTCTTCGAGGTGCTCCATCTTGCTCGCGCCCACGATGACGCACGTCACGTCCGGCTGGGCGAGGATCCATTGGAGCGACAGTTCGACCATGGTGAGGCCGAATTTTGCCGCGACGTCCTGGAGTTGCATGGTCGCGTCGAAGAGCTTGTCGTGCCAAAAGCGATCGCGGTACATCTCCTTGGCGGCGAATCGAGTGCCCTCGGTTGGGGGCGCGCCCTTCTTGTGTTTGCCGGTGAGGAGCCCCGCAGCAAGGGGATTGTAGACCATGACCCCCAAGTTGAATTCGCGGCAGAAGGGGAGCAGCTCTTGGTCGATGCCGCGGGCGATGAGGTTATACATCGGCTGCACGCTCACGATCGGGGCCAAGTTGCGGTCGTCGCAGATCCACAGGGCTTGGCAGATCTGCCAAGCCGCGTAGTTGGAGATGCCCACGTAGCGCGTCTTGCCCTCGCGCACGAGTTGGTCCATGGCCGCGAGGCTCTCTTCGAGCGGCGTGTTGTAGTCGGGCTGGTGGAGCTGGTAGAGGTCCACGTAGTCCATGTCGAGCCGACGCAGGCTGTCCTCCAGAGCCTGGATGATGTGCTTGCGGGACAGGCCCTTGTCGTTGGGCCCGGGCCCCATGGGGTTGAAAACCTTTGTGGCGACCACGACCTCGTCGCGCTTGCCCTTAAGCGCCTTGCCGAGGATCTCCTCGGAGGCGCCGGTCTGATACATATCCGCGGTGTCGTAGAAATTGATGCCCTCGTCGAGTGCGCGCTGGACCATCTGAATCGACAAGGCCTCGTCGGCTTGGTCGCCGAAGGTCATGGTGCCCATGCAGACTCGCGAAACTTGCAGGCCGGAACAGCCGAGACTGACATACTCCATGATGGGCTCCTTACGTAGGTTGTGCCTTTGAGGAGAACGTGCGCATTCTACTGGCGCACCTCAACCTGCGCAAGGCGAGCACGGTAGCCGCATGCGCCAGCATGCGGGCAAGGCAGCCGCAATTGCCCAGCCGAGCGCGCTGTGGTATAAGGCTGATGGCAAGCGAGGTCCATTCGTGTCCTTTGCGGAGCGTCGGCGTGATTCTCTTGGTCGGTTTCCTGATTTACTGGTACGTCGGAGGCGGCTCGGGGCCGGACGCGTCGACCTACCTCGTGCTCGGCACGTGGATGATCGCGGTAGTGCTGCTGGGCTACGCCGCGGAGCGGGTGTGGCTGAAGTACGTCGGGCGAGGGCAGGCGATCTGGCTGCTGTTCCCAGGCGCGCTGCTGCATCGGCTGAGCCATGCCGCGGCCGCGCTGGTGTTGGGTTGCTCTGTGACGAGCCTGCGCCTCTACACTCCGAGCCGCGACGACGTGGGCTATTCTGCGCCACCTGCGCGATGGCTGGGTGCGTTCGTGGTCGCGCTCGCACCCATCTTGGCCGGCCTGTTCGTGATTGACTCTGTGCACCAGGCGACGGGCAAGCCGTTGGAGATTGGAGATTCCGCGCCCATGAAAGTGCTGCCCACGCGCGGAGGCGCCCGGCGTTACGCGCACAAGGCCTGGGAAGCGACGAAGGAAACCTGGCGGGCGGTCGGGAGCGAGATCGACTTCCACGACTGGCGTTCGTGGGTCTTCCTCTACCTCGTCATCGCCATCACCGTCACGCTCTCTCCCACGCGGCGCGAGTTGCCCGTGGTGTTGATTGGGATCGTGGCCGCGGCTGTCGCGCTCTTTCTCCTGGAGCACGGGGGCGCAGTCGAGCTGCTGAAACGCGACGAGTGGGCCGCGAGCATCAAGACGCTCTGGGCCGCGCTCACGTTGGCCGTGCTCGCGGCCGAGGCGTCGTGCGTGGGAGCGCTCGTGGCCGCGGGGCTCTGCCGGCTGTTCAGAACGAGGTCGGGCGCGGTTTCTGCATCCGGTAGGTAGCCGCATTCGCCAGAATGCGGGCGATCTGTGAGCTGCCCGCTAGTCCCCCGAAGCCTGGCGGCTTCGGCTACCCCGCCATGAGCCGCCGCCATTGCGCGAGGCTCTCGATCGCGTGGGGCCTGCTCTGTTCGGGCGTGCTGCCGTGGAAGGACGGAGCGATTTCGATCGTGGACACGCCGTCGAAGCCCGCGGCGCGCAAGCCACTGGCCATAGCATCGAAGGGCGCGTCCCCGAACCCGATGTGGCCGTGGCTGTCCGCGTCGCCCGTGTTGTCGTGTACGTGCGCTTCGAGGATGGGAAGGGGAATCGCGGCGATGTATTCCTCTGGGGTCAGGCGCTGAAAGTACGGTTCCTTCGTCCGGCGCAGGTGCAGATGGCCGAGGTCGATGAGCATGCCGTAGCGCGGGCAGTCGAGCAAAGCCGCGGGGATCGCGTCCGCGTAGAAGTCCAGGGCGCATTGGCCCAGAGGGAAATCCTCCACGCCCAAGCCGATGTCGCTGCCTCGGGTCGCTTGCTCCAGTTCGCACAGCGTCGCCCCCATGCGGTCCCAGTCGTAGAGGCGCCCCTGCGGCAACACGGCCATCGCGGCGTCAAAGGTCACCGCGCGGACCGCGCCCAACGACTCGACGGTGTCCAGAATCTCCGGGACCGGCGCGTTGAAGCTGCAATGGATCGTCGCGATCATGCCCCGCTCGCGCAGACAGGCGCCCGTCTCACGCCATTCGCCTTCGTCCACTTTGCCGAACTGGCCAGAGGAGAAGGACGCCGCGTCGAAGCCAGCCTCCGCGGCCCAGGCCACCAGTGCGGGGAGTGACACGCCCGGCTCGGCGAAGTTCCAGATGGCGATACCGTAGTGCATTGATTGTTCCGTTATGTGAAGGGTTGCCGCGGCCGCGCTTGTAGTAGGCCCGTGAGGGCCTTCTGTTCGGTGGGTGATGGCCATCGAGGGCGGAGGGCGCCCTGACGGTCGCCACTACGAGCCGCGCTTGTAGTAGGCCCGTGAGGGCCTTCTGTTCGGTGGGTGATGGCCG
>JAJRTI010000652.1 GCA_024278415.1 Planctomycetota bacterium
GAGCGGAAGGCCCTCACGGGCCTACTACAAGCACGGCGCCACCGCTGTGCGGCCGCGGGAGCGGCCCGCTCGTAGTGGCGACCGTCAGTGCGCCCTCTGCCCCGATGGCGAAGCGTTATCCGAGCGGAAGGCCCTCACGGGCCTACTACAAGCACGACGCCACCGCTGTGCGGCCGCGGGAGCGGCCCGCTCGTAGTGGCGACCGTAAGGGCGCCCTCTGCCCCGATGGCAAATCGCCAGATGATCAGAAGGCCCTCACGGGCCTACTACAAGCATGGCGCGACACTCGGCCTGCTGTTCGGAGTCCCGCACCCGTAGCGACCATGGACAAACGCGGCTTCATCAAGAGCCTGTGCGCCGGCGCGGCCGCGCTCGCGCTCGGCGGCTATTCCAAGCTGCGCACCAAGGCGTATCTCGCGCGCGTGCGCCAGGGCAAGGACGTGCTCCAGCGTCCGCCAGCCGCGCGGCCGGAACCCGAGTTCCTCCAGCGCTGCATCCGCTGCTACCAATGCGCGGAGGTGTGCCCTAACCATGCGATCCAAGTCGTGCAGGGCAGCGGCGACCCGGCCACTGAAGGCACACCCTTCATCAAGCCGCGCAAGAAGGCCTGCATCGCCTGCATGCGCTGCACACAGGTCTGCCCCACCGGCGCGCTCAAGCGCGTGCCCTCCAACGACGGCCCGACCATCCAGGCCAACGTGAAGATGGGCACCGCAGTCGTCGACAAGGACATCTGCAACTCGTACAACGGTTTCGTCTGCGGCATCTGCGTGAACGCGTGTCCGTTCAAAGGCGACGCCCTGCGGGCCGAGATCTGGGAGCGCCCAGTGGTGAACGCCCAGAGTTGCATCGGCTGCGGCCTCTGCGAACACATTTGCATTCACTACCCGCAAGCCATCCGCGTGAAGCCGAAGCGGGTGTGAAACGTAAAGCGTAAACCGTAAAACGTAAGGCCGAGGATCTGTCGCTGGTCCGAGTTTTGGCCACTGATTGCAGACCGCGCCATACCCGCCCATGAACTATGTCCGCCATCTCGTCCGCGTCGGGGTGCTCGGCTTCCTTGCCGGAGTGGTCATACTAAACTACTACAACAGCCTTGCGCAGCAGTTGGGCGGCGAGAAGGTGATTCAGGGCTCGGCGGCTCTGCGGGCCGTTGACAAGTTCATGAAGATGTGGCCCAGACGGGATCCCTATGCCGCGGCGAACCGGGCCAAGAGAAGCGGCGATTCGGCCCAGGTGCAGGCCCTGCTCGATGACGCCATGAGCGGCATGCCCGCGCCGGCCGCGGTGAAAGGGACGCTCTGGTCGATGCGGCTGGGGACAGTGACGTTGTCGGACCCGTTGGCGGTGGTCGAGTATGTGGCGCGAGCCAAGCGGCCGCATTGGCCGTTCATCCTATCCGCGCTTGTGCCTGTGCTGGTTGCGCTGATACTGGGGCGCGTCTTCTGTAGCTGGATCTGCCCGATGGGGATCTTCTCTGAGATCGCCTCGGCACTGCGCCGCTTGGCCCAGCACGTGGGCGTCGACTTCCCTGCGCTATCCATGCCCAACTCGGCCAAGAACGTCGTGCTTGTTGTTGGGCTTGCAGTCGCTGTGATTGCCGGCGTACAGGTCTTCTATTTCATCTATCCCCCGCGGCTCGTATCGGCCGAGGTCTACCACGTGCTGCGCGTGGGCAAGTTGGGCTATGCGAGCGTGTTCCTCGCGGGGCTACTTGTCGCGGAGATCGTCTTGGTCAAGCGCCTCTGGTGCCGCTGCCTTTGCCCGGGGGGAGCCCTCTATTCCATGCTCGGCGTGACGCGCCTGTTGCGTATGCGCCGCGACCCGGAGCGTTGCATCGCCTGCCGCGACTGCGACGAAGCCTGTCCGCACCTGCTGGCGCCGTCACACCTGCCGCTCACAGGCGAATGCGACAACTGTGGCCTGTGTAGAGCCGCCTGTCCGACACACGCGCTCTCATACCGATTCGGTGGCGGCTACAAGGCTGAGCCCAGCGCATCCTCGCGTGCCCCGCAATCGGCTCACGAACCTGCGAGCGAAGGGAGCAAGCCTCATGTCTAGGATTATGCAGAGCCTGGCCATGGCCGGGGCCGTCTCCGTTCTTGTGGCTTCGAGCGCCGCGGCGCACCACATCCGCGGCATCCCGCACTACGGGTACAGCGAATACTACCCGGACACGCCCATCTTCACCGAAGAACGCAGGGTCGACAATTTCAAGATCCTTTTCAGCTACTACGAAATCCCGGGCCAGAAGGCGATGGACCTCGCGTTCCACGTGAAAGATCTCAAGACGTCGAAACCCTACGCTGGGACGCTCGTGCTCCAGGTCTTCAAGGACAACGAAGATCCTGCGAAGAGCCATCCTTACGAGGCGTACCGGAACCCCACGAATACGTACAAGGTTGGCTGGGTGTACGAGCAAGAGGGCACGTACACCGTGCGCGTGAAGATCGTACGTGATGGCCGGGGAATCATCGAGGACTTCCGCGTCCAGGTGGGAAAGGTGGGCACGGCCACGGGCCTGATCGCGGCGTGCTTCGCCGCGGTGTTGCTCCTCATGGTTGTCGTGGGCGTGGTGCGCAAACGCCGGCAGGCTTGTGCGGGTGGAGAGACCAAGGCGCCCGCCGTGGCCACACCCGACGTGGGGGCGTGAGGCACGATGCGAAGAACACGACACGTGCTGCTGTGGGCGGTGCTGCTGGCAACCACCACACTGGGCGCCGGCGAGGCGGCGAAGGGCAAGGTCTGTCCGCACTGCGGCATGGTCAACTGCACCATGGGCTGCAAGGATTCGGCGACCGATGACTCTGGCCGCAAGCTCATGGTCATGCCGGGGCTGCCGAACTGGCTGTTCTTCACCTCTGTGGCTGGCGTCATGGTGCTGTCGTTTCTCGTGGCCGATATGGCGGCCAGACGCGGCGACGCGAAGCCAGGCGGGAAGCGCCGCAACATATTGCGCGCCCAATGGCTTCGCCAGCTCGTGGGCCAGCCTTGGTTTCAGACTGCCGCGCAGGCGCCGTTTTTCCTCGCGTTCGGATTTCTCATCTACGCGGGGCTCTTCGGGCACACCATTATCAACATCACGCCTATCATGACGTGGACGATCTGGTGGGGGGGGCTGATTTTCGTGATCCTGTTCCTTGGCAAGATCTGGTGTCTGGTCTGCCCGTGGGACTTCGGGGCGACACTCGTGCAGCGCATTGTCCCATGGCGCGTGGCCAAGGATCCTCTCACGCTGGGTCTGCCCTGGCCCCGGTCCATGCGCAACATCTACCCCGCGATCGGCCTGTTCATTCTGCTCACGTGGTTCGAGATCGGCTTCCGCGTCACAACCTCCCCTCGCATGACCGCATACATCGGCTTGGGCATGATGGGGCTGGCGGTCGTCTGTGCGCTCGTGTTCGAGAAGAAATCCTTTTGCCGGTACGGCTGTATGGTCGGCCGCATCTCGGGCCTCTACGCCAACTTCTCTCCGGTGGAGGTGCGCAGCGCCGAGTCGGACACGTGCAAGCAGTGCACGACCAAAGACTGTTTCCACGGCAACGAAAAGGCGAGCCCCTTCCCGACCGGCCTCAACCTGGCGACGCTCAAGGACAATACGTATTGCATCCAGTGCACCGAGTGCGTGCGCGCCTGCCCCAACGACAACGTGGCCATCAACGTGCGCCCGTTCGCGGCCGACCTGTTCCACTACAGCGGCCCACGCAAGGACGAAGCGTACCTCGCGGTCATCCTCTTCGCGCTCACCGCGTTCCACGGCCTGACCATGACGCCGCTGTGGGACAACTTCGACCCCGCCACCTTTTCGGTCGTGGGAGCCATGGTGAAACACCTGGGCGTCAGCAAGCTCGCGGCCTTCACCATCGGCATGGTCGTGGTGCTGGGCGCTCCGGCCGCGCTCTATTCTGCGATCTGCTTGGTCACGAAGTGGGTCTCGAAGCGCCGCGAAATCTCCGCCAAGGAGATCTTCGTTCAGTTCTCCTATTCGCTGCTCCCCATTGCGCTCTTCTACCACCTCGCGCACAACGGCATGCACGTGTTCATGGAAGGCCAGAGCGTCTTCACCTACATCTCGGATCCCCTGGGCCGAGGCTGGGATCTCTTCGGCACCGCGTCTACAAAGTTCCCGCCGCTGCTGGACAACATGAGCGTGTGGGTGTTGCAAGTCGGGCTAATCCTCGTGGGCCACATCTACGGTATCTTGGTCGCCCATCGCACCGCGGTGCGAGTGTACGGCAAAGGCCGCACCGCGACCTACACCCAAATCCCCATGCTCTGCGGCATGATCCTATTCTCTTTCGTATCGCTTTGGATCATGCACCTGGACATGAATATGCGGTCGAGTCTGATGTGAGGATTGGCGCGAGCATTCGAGGCATTCTCTGGCGTGCGTGGCAGCGCGAGCTGAGGAGATTTGCGTGTCGCGCTTGTAGTAGGCCCGTGAGGGCCTTCGGTTCGGGTGAAGATTCGCCATCGGAGCAGAGGGCGCCCGTACGGTCGCCACTACGAGCGGGCCGCTCCCACGGCCGCACAGCGTTGGCGTCGCGTGCCGACACTCGGCCGCCCCACAAGCACTGTTTTCTGGCAAGGAAGGATCCTGAGTGATGTCGTACCGATTGATCCTGGCGTGTGTTGTAGCAGCCCTGACTGTACGCGTTGGCGCCGCGCAAGGTGCTTCAGATACCGGACATGTGAAGCCCGGGCCGAAAGCGGCTCAGACGACAGATCCGGGCTCGAAGGATCCCTTTGACAAGTTCAAGAACATCCGGCTGACTGACGAACTCACGTTGAGCTTTGGAGGGTCCATGCGTGCTCGGTATGAGGTGCAAGACAACTTCGACTTCGATGACAGTTCGGCCGGACAGGGCACGTTCGGGCTTCTGCGCACCAGGCTGAGCATGGACATCAACTACGCGAAGGCGGTGCGTCTCTTCGCCGAGGGCCAGGATTCGCGGATTCATGGTTTCGACTCGCACGTACGCCCCCAAGCGGTCACGTTCTTCGAGGACCAGTTCGATATCCACCAACTGTTTGTCGATGCCAAGCTCTTGGGGGCCGAGGGGCCGCTCACGCTGCGGGTCGGCCGGCAAGAGTTGCTGTACGGGGCCCAACGCCTGATTGGGCCTTTCGGGTGGAACAATGTCAGCCGCACGTACGATGGCGCTAAGCTCATCTTCAAGAAAGACAAGGTGCAGATCGACGCGTTCTACGTCCGCCCGATCTCGCCGCCCAAGGGCATACACCGCAAGCGCCTGAATGAGCCTGACTGGAGCAACCGACTCTACGGCGTGTACAGCGCAATCGCAGTCATGCCCAAGCATACGCTGGAGCCCTATTTCATCGTCCACGACGAACGCGACCGCG
The DNA here is from genome assembly GCA_024278415.1 of Planctomycetota bacterium. The sequence continues at coordinate 5,365 of JAJRTI010000652.1, forward strand.
TGATCGTGGACAGCACAGGCTCGCGCGAGAACTTCAGGACGTACACCGCGGGCGCCCGGTTCGTCGGCGAGTGGGGGGGCTTCGACTACGGTGTGGAGGGCGCCGGCCAATGGGGCTCCTGGGGCCATGACAGCCATCGGGCATGGGCAGCCCACGGGCGCGCGGGCTACACCTTCGCCCGTGTTCCATGGTCGCCTCGCTTGGGCGCGGAATACAACTTCGCCACGGGCGACAGCAGTCCCACCGACGGCAGGCACGGAACCTTCTACAACCTGTTCCCCACCAACCACCTCCACTATGGTTACATGGACTTCATGAACTGGAGCAACATGCGCAACTTGCGCTTCAACCTGAAGATCAAGCCACTGAAAAGGCTGACGATGGTCATCGACCAGCACTTCTTCTGGCTGGATCAGGCCGAAGACGCGTGGCGCAATGCCGGCGGCGTCCCCATACGCCGCGATCCCACCGGAAACTCGGGGAACTACATCGGCCGCGAGATCGACGTGACGGTCAAGTACGTTGTGAACAAGCATCTGAAGCTCATGGTTGGAGCAGCCAAGTTCTTCACGTCTACCTTCGTGAGCCGCACAGGGCCCGGCGACAACGCCGAGTGGGCGTTTACGCAGGCCGTCTTCACCTTCTGACGCGGCGCGACGCATCGGCGGCTTCGACGGTACGTGCATCGGCCCCCCCCGCCGAAGCCCCCATTGGCACAGAAGGCTAAGGTGGATGTGGCCCTGTTCCAGCGTCTGGGACGCAGCGACACGCGCGCGCAAGACCTGCTCATGATGGCCGACCATGGCCTCGTTGCTAGGCAGCATCCAATTCTCGCAGCGAGGCATCAGTGGCCCGCAGCATCACACCGTCGCGGTCGGAACAGGCAATCCCCTGAGCCCCTGAGTGGACATGAAGAACGCCGCCAGCCTACCTACGTTTGCCGTGTTGAGCCTGTGTGGGGCCGGCCTGGTGGTGTGGTGGTGGTGCGCCCAGTCGGAGCAGGGCACTGGCCCGGCCAAGCAGATGCTGGAGATCTTTGTGGGCACGGCGTCCAAGCCAGCCACAGAGGAGATTGTGGCGGAGTTTGAGCGTCGTTTCCATGTGGACGTGCGTACCCACTTTGGGGGCTCGGGCAAGGTGCTGGCGGATATGGAGCTTTCGGGCCGGGGCGATGTCTACTTCCCCGGCTCGTCGGACTACATGGCCGTGGCCAAGCGCAGGGGATTGGTGGCGCCAAAGACCGAACGCATCGCGGCGTACTTGGTGCCGGCGATTCTGGTTCAACAAGGCAACCCCCGCGGTATCCGTGGTTTGGCCGACTTGGCCCGGCCCGGCTTGCGGGTGGCCATTGCGCGGCCCGACAGCGTGTGTGGGGCTGTACGCGGTCGAGATCCTCTACAAGGCCGGCCTGTATGGACGGGTGAAGGGCAACATCGTAACCGAGGCGGAATCCTGTGAGCGCACCGCGCAACTCGTCTCGCTGGGGCTGGTAGACGCGGCGTTGGGGTGGCGCGTGTTCGAGGCCTGGGATCGGAGCCGGCTGGAGGCGGTGGCGCTGGAGCCCGGGCAAGTGTGCCGAATCGGGTACTTGCCGTTGGCCGTGGCGGCGTCCACGCAGGACCAAGCGCTGGCGCGGCAGTTCGTGTACTTTGTGTGCGGCCCGTTCGGCCGAGGAGCGTTCCGGCGCTTGGGCTACGCGTCGAGCGAAGCCCAAGCCCGGGCCTGGGCCGGCCCGAGCGCCACCGTGGGCGGCGAGTGGCGTCTGCCCAAGGAGGCCTCATGAAACGTGTATGGCTTTCCGCGCTCATGGCCGCCGCGTTGGGGCTCACGTGTACGATCATGCTGGTGCTGTTGTTGGGCCAGCTATGCTTTGCCGGGCCGATCGAGCCTCTGGCCGCGCTCGCGCAACCCAGCGTGCGGCAGGCGATGACGCTGAGTGTGGTTTGCGCCACGCTTGCGGCCGCCCTGGCCGTTCTGGTGGCCACGCCAACCGCGTACGCGCTCGTGCGGTGGCGTTTCCCGTTCAATGGCATCGTGGACGCGCTGGTGGACGTGCCGATCCTGCTCTCCCCGGTGGCGCTTGGAGTCTCGCTGCTGCTCGTGTTTCGGTCGGCGCCGGGCCAATGGTTTGAATTGCACGTGGCGCGTGTGGTGTTCGAGCCTTTGGGCATCCTCATCGCCCAGTTCGTGTTGGCCCTGGCGCTATCCGTGCGCGTGCTGAAGGCGACGTTTGAGGAGATTGACCCGCGCATGGAGCAGGTGGCCCGATGTTTGGGCTGCACCCCCTGGGGAGCGTTTCGGCGGGTGACGCTGCCGCTTTCTCGGCCGGGCCTGTCCGCCGCGTTCGTCTTGAGTTGGGCCCGGGCGATCGGCGACTTTGGCGCCACCGTCACGCTGGGGGGAGCCGTGCAAGGCCACACGGAAACCATGCCCGTAAGCATCTACCTCAGCATGGCGTCCATGGACCTCAACCGCGCGGTGGGCCTCATGATTGTGCTGACCCTCGTTGCCCTTGCAGTTCTGCTCTTTGCGCGGCGCGCGACCCGCAGGAGGACGGCATGATCCGGATCGAGAACCTCTGGGCGAGCATCGGCGGCTTCCAACTCAAGGACGTGTCCCTCCGCGTGCCAGCGGGCGCGTCGTTTGTCCTCCTGGGGCCTTCGGGTGCGGGCAAGACACTGCTGCTGGAAACCGCGCTGGGCCTGCACCGCCCCCGGCATGGCTGCGTGTGCGTCGACGGCGTGGACGTGACGCGGCTCCCGCCCGAACAGAGGCGAGTCGCGTACGTGCCGCAGGATCTCGCGCTCTTTCCCCATCTGTCCGTGCAGGACAACATCCTGTTCGGCCTCCACGCCCAGCAAACCCAGGCCGAGCAGGACGCGGAGCTGCTGCGCTGGGCGGAGCTGCTCGACATTACCGCGTTGCTCGACCGGCCCAACATCGCGACCCTGTCCGGCGGCGAACGCCAGCGCGTGGCGCTGGCCCGCGCGCTGATCGTGAGGCCCAAGGTGCTCTTCCTCGACGAGCCCTTCTGCGCGCTCGACGCGCACATTCGCACACGCCTCCAGGAGCACTTCCGGGAGTTGCAGCGCTCGCTTGGCCTCACCCTCTTCCACGTGACGCACGACCAGGAAGAGGCGTTCCTCATGGCCGACCAAATGGCGCTCATGAGCGACGGGCGCCTCCTACAGGTCGGCACCCCTTCGGAGCTGTACGCTCGGCCAGCGAACTTGTCTGCGGCCCGCTTCTTCCTCATGCGCAATATTTATCCCGGCCACGTGGTGCGCGCGCGGCGCGACGGTCTGTACGACGTGGCCATGGGCGACCTCCGCGTGACGATCGGCGCTCCGCCGGGGATCAAACCCGGACTGCCCATCCACGTGGGAATCCGGGCAGAGGACATCGTGCTCCTCAGGCCCGATCGGCCGGTCCCCAAGGAGCTGAGGATCAACATGTTCGATGGCACGGTCCGACAGTTTGTGAACTTCGGCCATCGGCGCCTCTTGCGCATGCAACTGGGTGACGCGACTGGGCCGATGATCGACGTGACCCTAACGCACCACGCCTGGCGGGACATGGCTCCCTCGCCGGGAGACGTCTTACGCATCCACATGGCCCCCAGTGCGTTCTGTGTGTTTCCGGCGGAGCTGGATCGGGTCCCCACGACCGATGCGCTTGCCACCGAGCCTTGCCTATCATCGCCGTCTGCCTGCGCCAAGACCTTTGCCGGTGCGTCCACAGCCACGGCCAGAGGGCATGAGCCATCTTGGCCAATGACGCACAACCACCAAGGTTAAGCTCCTGTGGGGGGCAGGCACGATGGTTGCAGACCGGGTGCCAAGAACCCGTCGTTTCTTGTCAGCGTGCCGTCATCGGTTGGGGGCAACGCCAGGAAACAATCGCGTAGAACAGTAAATCGCGCGATGTGCAGGGGGAATGGAAGGCTGGAAGCTAGACGCGAGGGTGCTGTCTTCGGCTGTGCTGCGGAGCGGACATGCGCCTCACGGATTTGGGCGGCGGCATCGCACATTTGAAACCTGGGGTCGCCGTCTGCCCAGTCCAGCAAGCTATATCTGATGCTCTTGGCGCGACATGTGCACGGCAATGCCGACGCAGAAGAGGC
>JAJRTI010000653.1 GCA_024278415.1 Planctomycetota bacterium
GCGCGCAACCGACCCAGGGTAGCGAGCTTCGCTCGCAACCCTGGGCGGCTGGAGGACGGAATCCCGTTGGGATTCCCGATCCCCGCGCCCGGCCGCGGTCGTCCTTCAAATGTGGGTAAAGAGCAGGGACAAGCCCCGTGCTGGCGTTCAGCGACATCGACAACATGTTGTCGCGAGATTTGCCCTAAGGGGCTAACCCGCAAGACTCAGTTCGCCGTTTCCATCGCGGCCCGCCCTGCCGCGTAATGCCCTCGCACTTCGTCGTCCGTCAGCGCGCGATTCCAGAGGCGCACCTCGTCGAGGAATCCCCAGAACCGCGCGCCCGACCACCGGTCCCAACCCAGGCGCAGCGGGTGCGTGTTGGCCACGTTGCCGGTCGTGTCGGGCTTGATTTGCGCGAGCCGACCGTCCACGTAGAAGCGCACCTGCCGCGCCGCGGCGTCGCGCACAGCCGCGAGATGATGCCAGTTGTGGAGCGGCCGCTTCATCCCGGCAGTCAGCGACACGCGGCGCCCCGCGTCGTCCTCGATTGTGAAACGCCACCGATTGCCCACGCGGTCGGAGCCGATGGCATAGCCGATGGAGCGGTAGATCTCGCGCGTCGTGCCGCGCTTGCCTACGAACTGATTCCACCCGTGCCCCATCATGAAGACCCAGCACTCCAACGAAAACGAACCCTTGCCGGGATTGAGATGCCCGGCCGCCTGCGCCGGGATTTCGAGGTAGTTCTTCTTGCCGTCGAGGAAGACCGCGTTGTCGAACACGCCCTGCTTCAGCCGGGGCTCCGGGCCGTGGAACGCGGCGCGCACCCGCTTCGCGCTGTAGTCCGCGAACCCGCCGTCGTACACGCGGCTGAACCGCAGCCACAGCAGGACATCCTTTGGAGCGGCGACATCGTCGTCGTTCGCCACGTCGACCGGCGGAGGCATCTCCGGCACTTTGAGTGAATCCTTGGCTTGCGCGATCGTGCGGCGCATCAGGTCCAGCCGCGATGCGGCGTGCGCTTGCGCACAACGCAGAGGGGCGTCGACTCCTTGCGCGGCCTTGCGAGCGGCCGTGAGTTGGGCAAGCGCTTGCTCGGCCGCGCGGATGTGCGCTTCGGCCTTCGCCTTGTCGAACGAAATGCGGTGCGAACGCACCTCCGCGTACCAGGCGAGCATGTTCGACTCCCACTCGCTGTACGCCGGCCATGCCTGCCGGCCGAACAGGTCTTCTACGACGCGGCGGCGCACGGCTTGCTCGTGCTCGACGGTCCACCGCGGGCTCCATGCGAGGCTGCCGCCGAGCGCTTTGCCCCCAAACGAGCCCGTGGGCGCGGGGTAGACGTGCCGCGTCACTTCGCCGAGCCGCTTGAGCGATTCGAGCGCGATGGGTTTGGGCTCGGGCACGCCGCCGAGACTTTTCTCGAACCCGTACCAGATGTGAAAGAGACGCGGCAGGCCCATGTACGCGCCGTCGAAATAGTGCGACGACGTCCACAGCCCGTTGTTCCACCAGATGTAATTCCGCAGCCCGCGGCGCTCGAGCTGGCGGATGTTGTCGGTGTAGCAATCGCAGTGGAACATAAGCACGTCCTTCATGAAATCCGCTCCGCAGAGCGTCTCGAAGTAGCGTGCGTCCGGAAACGAATCGAGCTTGCCCTGCTGGTAAGGCGTCGGACAGACGACGAGCTTCTCGACGCCGCGCTCGCGCGCGACGTCGACCATGACCTTGATGAACGCGAGTTGCCACTCCGAGGTCGAGCGGAATCGCCCCTTGCAGCGCGGGCAGTGCGCGTGGTGCATGTAGACCTTCTTGGACAGATCGTCGAAGAGGAACGCGAACCCGGTGCAGCCTGCGCGCGCGGCTTTCTCGAACAGCCCGCGCACCCGCGCCAGGTCTTCGGGGTTCGACGGGCACAGGCCGATGCCCTTCGCGCGCGGGATCGCGTTGCAGAGCCCGCGGAATCCGAGCACGCCGTAGAGATCGATCCCGCGGCGCCGGGCCTCACGCGCCATGGCCGCCAGTTGGGCTTCCGACCCATCGACGGAGCGCCAGACGCCGTTGAGCCGCCAGCGCGCGACCCAGTCGAGAATCGCGAGCTTCTGCGCGCGCTTCGGGTCGTTCGCGCTCAGGCTGTAGAACTGCGTGGGCAGCAGCCGCGTCGCCATCGCCGGCGCGTCCTCGATGGACAGCTCGGCCGGCGCGGCCGGCTGGCCCGCGTCTACCGTGGCGGCTTCGATGGCCTGCTCGACCGCGAAGGCTCCGTAGAGAATGCCTCTGGGGTCGTGTCCCGCGACGGTGTACACAAGCCGCCCGCGGTCCTGCTTGGACGTCGCCACAAATCCTTCCGGCTCTGACGGCCTTTGGGTGAGCACGATGACGAACTTCGCCCGCATGGCGGCCGCGGTATCGCCTACCGACGCGGCCGCGGCCACGCGTTCTTTCAAATCGCGAACGAGTTGCTCAGCCGCGTAGTCCACGACCGCGCCCTCGGCCTGCTTCACCACCACCAGGGGGCCGTCGATGACGATCCATTCTTGCGAAATGGAAACGCGGCGCGGCCGTGGGAGAATCGCGTCTTCGCGGCTCGCGGCGCACGCGTGCGCGGCGCCCCACACGAGAGCGGCCACGAGCGCCACACGTAACTGAGGGATAGCGACGTGTTTCATTGGTTCCTCTCCGGGCGAGCCCGCATGCTGGCGCATGCGGCTACCGGCTATTCACACAAGGGGGGCTTCGCCCGCAACCGAAACGGCACGCGCGGCGGCGCCTATTTGGAGTGCGCCGGCAGAGCCCGCCGCAAGGCGGGCGGCGACGGCGCTTTTGCTGCATGCGCGCGGCTTGCGCGAATTTGCGTTCGCGTAGACATGCGCGCGCTGCCGAGGAAAAGCGGCGTCAAGCCGCCGCACTCCAC
>JAJRTI010000654.1 GCA_024278415.1 Planctomycetota bacterium
ACCCAGGGTTGCGAGCTTCGCTCGCGAACCCTGGGCTGATATCCGGAATCCCGTTGGGATTCAGATACCCCAACACGCGGCGTTGCACGGAAGCTTTGACAGTATTCCGGTACCTGGCTGTTGTACTTGGCTGAAGTGTTATCCCAACACTAACTGCGCATTTCGACATTGTCAAGGTTGAGGTCTGGGGACGCGATGTCCCCCCTATAGTCCCCCCAATGGGGGGACAGCAGGGGGGCGGATCGCATCGCGTCCCCAGCCCGAAGGCCGAGGATCCCGCATGCCATTTCGCACTCCCCCATGGCTGAGGCGCTTCTGCAAGCAAGCGCTCCCCCTCCTGCACGCCCGCGCCGACGGCCGGCGCATGATCGAGACCATCGACGCCATCGTCGCCACGGACCGCTGGACGTCGTTCGACCAGTACCACAAGACCACGCAGACGCTCGTGGACGCGTACGAGACCGCGGGCGCGGCGACCGAAGTTTACAGCATTCCCACGGGCGGCCAGATCGGCTCCGGGCGGTGGACGATCCAAGAGGCCCAGGACGTGCGCACGGTCACCGTCGACGTGGTCAAGCCGCGGCCGACGGCCGGGAACGCGATGCGCCTGCCTGCCGCGCCCGCGGCGCAGGCAGGGAAGCCGCAATCCCCCCAATTCCCCCAATCCCCCCCTTCAAGGGGGGGAACCGAAGGGGGGGGCGGCTTGGCGGAGGCCGTTCGGTCGGCCCATGCCGACCCCCCTGTGGTCCCCCCTGGGAGGGGGGACGCGGATCGTCCCGCAGTTGCGGGATCTCCAGACAGGCGGATTGCAGACTATCGCAAGAATCCCTGGCACTTCGTGCGTTGGAGCGCGAGCACCCCCCCGGAGGGCATCACCGCCGCGCTCGTGGTCGTGGACACGGAAGAGGCGCTGAACCGCGTCCCCGCGAACGGTCTCGCCGGCAAGATCGCGCTCACGACCGACTCGCTCCACAAGAAGGCGGAGTTGTGGTCGAAGACCGGTGTCGCTGGACTGCTTGTGGAGACGCCCGTGCCGGGCATGCCGGACGAGACCAAGTGGACGAGCTTCGGGTGGGGCGGGCTGCGGCTCGACGCGGCAGGCATTCGGCAAGTCGCGGTGGCGATTCCGGTGAGCACCGGCAAGATGTTGCGCGCGCTCATCAAGCGGCACGGCGAGGTGCGGCTGAAGGTCGTCGTGGATGCGCCGCGCTACGCCGGCGCGCACGACGTGGCGCACGGGCTCGTGTGGGGCGCGGCCGATCCGCAGGACGAAGTCTGGGCGCTTGCGCACAGCCTCGAGCCGGGCGCGGCGGACAACGCGTCCGGCGTCGCGACGTGCATCGAGATCGCGCAGATCATCGAATCGCTGATCGCGTCCGGCGGCCTGCCCCGGCCCAAGCGCACCATCCGCCTGCTCCACAGCTACGAATGCTACGGCTTCTTCCACTACTTGGAGCACGTGAAGCGTTTCCAGACGCCGCTGGCCGGCGTGTGCATCGACTGCGTGGGCATCCAGCCGGAGCGGTGCGGCCGGCGGCTCGAATGGCACGCGACGATCCCCATGTCCGCGGGCTTCGTCGACGCGCTCGGAGAGGGCCTCCTGCGCGCGGCGTTGCGCATCGGCAAGCCGGGGTACCAGTGCAAGCCCATGCCGTTCGTGTCCACGTCGGACACGCTCATTGGCGATCCGAAGTATGGGTTCCCGTGCCCGTGGCTGGCGTCGTACCGCGGGCACAAGAAGCCGGGATACGACGCGTATCACAGTTCGGCCGACACCTCCGCGATCTTGAGCCGCGCCGGGCTCGAGACGAGCGCGGCGGCCATGGCCGCGTACCTCTACTTCCTCGCGGACGCGGACAGCGACGACGTGGCCGCGCTCGCGACGTGGGAGACGCAGCGCACGCTCCAGTAGCTCCCCGCGCGCCGGAAGAAGCTGTCGCCGGCCGAGGCGGAGTTCGTGCGCATCAAGCACCGCCTCTCCATCGAACGTCTCCAACGCTGGCTGTGGGGCGGCGACCGATCCGCCGTCCTCTCGCACCTCAGCGACTGCGAGCGACAGGTCCAGGAGGCCCTGCAAGCACGCACGCGCAAGGGCTCGCGGCGCCGCGGCAAGATTGACGCGCGCGTGCCGCGGCGCAAGGCTCCTCTGTCGCCCACGCTGGAGAACACGCGGCCGGACATCGCGCAGCGCATCCGCACGACGGGCCTCCCGGCCTGGACGCTCTTCTGGGCTGACGGCGTGCGCTCGCTCTCGCAGATCGCGGACCTGGCGTCCTGCGAGCTGGGCAGAGAGGTCTCCGCGCAACAAGTGGGGGACTTCTTCGAGGCGCACGCGGATCTTGAGTACGTCGATCTCATCGAGCCGAAGGACATAGTGAGCCGAGCGCAGCTTGTGCGCGACCTGCGCGCGCTCTGGGTGAAGCCCGGCATGAGCCTCATGGTCCACGCGTCGCTCTCCGGGCTCGGCCACGTCGATGGAGGCGCGGACGCGGTTGTGGACGCGCTGCTCCGGGCCGTTGGCAAGCGCGGCACGCTCATGATGCCCACCTTCAACCACACCCGCGCGGAGGTCTACAATCCCATGGCCACGCCGACGGTGAACGGCGCGATCAACGACGCGATGTGGCGCCGGCCCGATGCGGTGCGCAGCAACCACACCAGCCACGCGGTCGCGGCGATCGGGCCCAAGGCCGCGGAGTACTGCCGCGGCCATTTGGAGGTCGGCATTTGGGAGCAGGACAGTCCCATCGGCCGGCTCATCCACGACGGCGGCTACATCCTACTGCTCGGCACAGAGGACGAGGTTCGCACCGCATACCACGTTGCGGAGAATGCCGCGGGAGCGAAGTGCTGCGACCCCTTCGGCACGCGGACGCGGATCGTGCGGCCGGACGGCGCGGTCGAGACCGTTCCGGGCCTCGCGTGGCGCGGGGGCGTATGTCCCGTATCGCCCAAGGAGATGGGCCCGGTGCTCGACCGCCGCGGCCTCCAGACGCGCGGGCGCGTGGGCAACGGCCCAGCGAGCCTCGTCAAGGCCAAAGACCTCTGGCGCGTGCGCCGCGAGCAACTGAAGCGCGCGTGCCCCACGTGCAAGATCAAGCCGAAGGCGTATACGTTCCCCAAGCGCGGGGGAGGTCAGCAGTGAGCATGGCCGTGTACAAAGCGGCTCCCCATCTCTGGTGCTGGACGTCCACGTCAGGCACCCGCTCAGAGCGGACGTCTGGTCCGCTTGGGTATCCGAAGTTCCTGCGGACCGGAGGTCCGCGCTCGTGGGTCACGGACGTGGACGTCCGTGACCAGTCAAAGTTGGGTTTGAGCACATCCTCGAAGCCATCGGATTCTTGACGACAGCGTATGCCAGCTTTATGATGGATCGTGGCAATGACGGCGCCATGAATCTCTGGAGCAACGCAATATGGGCATCAAGGAGCGTTCGGAAGAACGGCGGCGCCGGATCGTGGCGCACCGCGCGACGAGCTTCGCTGACGCGGAGAGATGGGATCTGCTCTACTGGCAGAAGCAGTCGTCGGAGGCCCGGTTGTCCGCGCTGGTGGCCATACGACGTGACGTTGAGAAGGCGCAAGCTGCTCGTCGCAAGGATGGGGGGTAAAGATGGAGACGGTCGAGGACTTCGAGGACATGCTCTCGCTGCTCCATGAGCATGGGGTCGAGTATCTCATCGTGGGCGGGCTCGCCTTTGTCTATCACGCGAAACCGCGGTATACGAAGGACATAGACCTCTGGATCGGCCCTGCTGATGACAATATCCGTAAGGCCAATCTTGCGCTTGCCGAGTTCGGCAGCCCCGTTTTGCTGGACGTTGGGCAACCGACCCAGGTCGTCCAGATCGGCGTCGCGCCAAACCGCATCGACCTCATCGTTGGTGTTGGGGAACTGGACTTCGCGAGCGCGTGGGCGAGGCGCATCGTGGGCACGTATGGCGGCTGCCCCGTGAACTGGATCGATCTCGATAGCTTGATCACCATCAAGCAAAGCATCCCGTTGCCCAAGCATCAGGAGGACGCGCGCGTGTTGAGGGAGGTCAAGCGGCTTCGCGAGGAGGAGACGCTCTGACGGGCCACCTGCGTCGGAATCGCCCCTACTGGATCTCCGGCATCCCAATGCGCTTGCCCGCGAGTTGCGCCGCGCGGCGCTCGGGCAGATAGGCCCCGTAGAAGATCGCATTGCAGTCGATCCAGGCCGCGAGCCGGCGCACTTCGCCATCGCTCAGCTTCACCTCCCCGTGGCCCTTGCGCAGCATCTTCATCAGGCGGCTGCCGAGCGCGCCGTACGTGCCGCCAGGCGGGGTGACTTGAATCTGATTGCGCTGGCCGAAGCACGGCACGAGCGCCTTCGCCGCGTTCTCGGGATTGGTGTTTCTGCCCGCGAACAGTTTGGGCTCGCGGCACAGCGACCAGTAGGACTTGGTGAAGCCCTTGTGCTCCGCGCCGGTGAGGTCGATGCCCTTCTCGGTCTTCTCGCCGCCGTGGCACTTGATGCAGTGCTTGTCGAGCACGGGCTGCACGACCTCGACGAATGAGAACGGCCTTCCGCCCAGCTCGCCGGGGTCGAGCCGCGAGGCCGGCCGGCGCAAGGCCATGGGACGCGTCGAGGCCGGCGTGGTCATGCGGCTCTCGTGGCAGCCCACGCAGGAGAGCCGCTCGCCCGGCTGAAGCGCGGTCGTGGAGCGCATGGTCTGGTATGCGAAACCGTCCGCATCCAGCGCCTGGAAGAGCAGCAGTTTCTTGGCCGGCACGATGAACCGTGCGGAGCCGTCGGGCTCGACCGGCGCCGTACCGAGGATCGCGCGGGCGTTCTCTTCGCCCGCAAAGCCGATGAGGGGGTTGTTCGCGAGGTACGTCGTCTTCGGGAAGATCTGCACGACGCGAATCTCCTTGATCGTGCCGCGCGGCACGTCGCCCAGGCCCTGGTAGACATCCGTCACGACCAGTTCGGCCGTATCACTGGCGTGCTCGGGCAGACGGCTTTCGAGCACCGGCGGCCGCGGCCGGGCGCGCAGGGGGATGGGGGTGGAGCTGTTGAGCAGGGGGTCGCGGTAGATCAGCTCCCGATTGCCCGCGGCGTCGAGCAGGTAGATGCCGAGCGCGTTGTCCGGCGTGGGGTCCTGGTAGCTCTTGCCCTGCGACCGCAGGTACGTGTTGCTGTAGCCCACGAGGAACAGCTTCTCCGACAGCGGCCACGCGAACTCGTAGTAGTCCTCCAAGCGGAAGCCTTCGGCCTCCGGGAAGGGCTGCGGCGTGATGCGCGTGATCGCGGCGAGGCTGCTGTTGCTGTCCACCGCGGGGTCGAGCAGGCACACCGGGCCGCCGGTGAGCGCGTGGTGCGCGGACGCGATGAACACGATCTTGCGGCTGCCCGGAATAGGCTTGGCCTGGAACATACAGTTCGGCTTGGGCGTCGCGTTGCCCCACACGGCCATCTGGTTCGTGCCGTCAGGGCGCATGGACCAGAGGTTTTGGTGCGTGACCGCGTCGCGGTCGATGTAGTCCCAGCGCGCGAAGAGCAGGTGGCCGGTGTTCGACACCTCGGGGAACCACTCGGCCACGTCGTTGCGCGAGAGGATACGCAGGTTCGAGCCGTCCGCGTCCATGCGGTGCATGGTGTACGCGTGCCAGCGCCGGCTGTAGTTGGGCCCGAAGCAGCGCGAGTAGCTGCGCCGCCGGGTCGAGCAGAACACGATGCCGCCGTCGGGCAAGTAGTTGGGCATCAGGTCGTCGTACTTGCCGCGGGTGAGTTGGCGCAGGCCTGTGCCGTCCACGCCGATCTCGTAAATGTGGTAGTACCCGACTTCGTCGCCCTCCTCGTTCGGCGGCAGCGACTTGCCATCGAGTTCCTGGTCGCCGCAGGGCACGAATGAGAACACGATGCGTTTGCCGTCGTACGAGAGCCGAGGTTCGAGGTAGCTGCCTGGCGGCAATTGATCACCCACGACGTTGCGCGTCTTGGTGCTCCTGCCCGGCTCCTCCAGCACGAAGATGCCGCCGCCCGCGCGCGCACGGAAGCCGAAGTACTGCATGTTCAGGTGGCTCCAGCGGCAGAGCTTGCGCTGGCAGAACAGCAGCTTGTCGAAGTCGAGGAGTGGGTCGCTGAGCGCGATGTCGCGCTTGAGCATGCGCGTGCGCAGGTAGATCCCGCGCGCGTCGGCCAGGGCGACATCCTTGTCTTGGGCCATCTGCTGGAGCCGCGCCAACTGTGCGCCCCGCGCTCCCGTGCCGCCGCCCTCTGCGCGGCGAGCGAGGAGCTGCTGGGCGCGGGCGACATGGTCTGCGATGGCCGCCGCGTACGACGCCGGGGTTTCCTTGATCCTGTCCTCGCGGCGCCACTCGGCCTGGACCATCAGGAACAGGTCCAGGTCGGGCCGAGCCTGTGGTGGTGGCGCGAGCCGGTCGTACGCGGCGGCCGCCCGGCGTCTCAGGGCTGGCGCGCCGGGGCCGTCGCTCATGAGGCGCTTGAGCGTGGCCAGGCTCGCGGTCCAGCCGCCGTCGTACGCGGCCATGAGCACCGGGGGCAGCTTCCCCGTCTGCCGAGCTTCGAGCGGAGTGGTGAGCGTCACACGCATGAGGCCGTGGGAGTCGCGGCTCGCTTGGAAGGTCCATTTGCTTCCGGCAGTCGGCGCAAGCACGATGCCCGAACGGTCCTCGCCATCGGCGACGACGATGAACGGCAGCGCGGCGGCATGCGTGATCGAGAGCGCCTTGCCGATC
>JAJRTI010000655.1 GCA_024278415.1 Planctomycetota bacterium
GAGAAGCCGACGCGCTTGTGGCTCCAGAGCGCGAAGGTCTCGCGCACGAGCGCCTCCAGCTCGCACAGCGCTTGCTTCGGCGACGGCTCCGCTTCGGTGGGTCGCAGGGAGGTGATAGCGGTTTGGGGATCCATGCGGGGGCAATGGCAGTGGAAAGAGGAAGGCGTTGGGCCGCGCATCGGCGAAGGCTACCGCGCGGGCGCCGCGACGAGCTTGAAGTAGTCGAGCACCACTTCGAGCGCGCAGGGTTGCTTGTATTGCACGATGCGCCAGATGTCGAGAGCGCTGCGCTTGCCGTTCGCCCACGGCCAAAGCGTGCCCCAACTGACGTTCTTGGCCTCCGGCCGCTGGCGCAGCTCCTCCAGCCCGCGGCGCATTTTGGCCGGCAGTTCGGAATCGGGCTGCGGGCGCCACGATGGCCGCACCGGCACGAACCCCGCGGCCTCCTCAGCGAGCGCCGGGTCCGGTTCGGGCAACGCGCCGGGCAGAGCGGCGTGCTTGCCGGCGAACGCAGCCAGCAGGTCGCGGCTGGCCGCGGCCTCCGCGTCCGCGCAGACGCGTATTCCTTCCACGTGGCTCTCGACCGCGCGTCGATACTGCACGGGCATGCGCTTGGCCAGCGTCTCGGCCGGCTGCCGCGCGCGTTCGCACTCGGTCGCCGCGTGATAGTCTCGGCCGCGCGCGAGCATCTCCATCGCGGCCGCGAGCTTCGCGTTCGAAGGCCGGCCCAACGCTGCGCGTTGCGCGAGGGCCTCTTCCCGCAGCGCGTCTGCAATGCGTGTTTTCGCCTTGCCCGCGGTCAGGGCGGACAGCCAGCACGCTTCGTCGTCGCCGGCACACGCGAGGAAGTGGAGGAACGTCGCGCAGATCACGCCCGTGCGCGCGAGGTTGTCTGGGGAGAGGTACTGCGGCATGTCTTGCGACGTGTGGTAGTACGGATACGGCCAGCAACTGAGTTGCGCGGTCGGCACGTCGAAATAGGGATCGATGATGAACGCGTCGTTGCCCCAGAATGGCTCGTGCCGCCAAGGGAAGTGCGCGTAGTTGTCCTCTCCGAAAAGCCAAGGCGGCATGTGCGCGACCGCCTCCGTGATCTCCGCCAAGAGATCCTCGATATACGACGGGGCGTGGTCGGGCGACTGAAAGATCACGAACTCGCCGCCCACCTTGCCCATGTCCACGCCCACCGAATCGAGGCACAGCCCGGCCACCACGTCGGGCAGCTTGCCTCGGCGCTCCTCGAGATACGGCATGAAGCCCGACACCTCCGTGCTGAAGAGGAAGCGCACGGAGCGCTTCATGCGCGGCAGCGCGCCGGCTTGGGTCATGGTCTGGAGCGTGCGCGCCATCTCGATGCCCAACGCGAGGCCGCTCGCGTTGTCGTACGCGCCGGGTTCGGAGATGTGCGCGAGCACCCACAGTTCCTCCTTGCCCGCGCCCTTCACGACCGCGTCGACCACGTCCGAATGCCCGGCGAACGAGCGCGCGTCGACCTCTGCATGGAGCACGACCTTGCCGACCTTGGCCAGCTCCCGCAGCCGCGCGCCCTGCCGCGGGGACAGCACGAACCCGAAGAGGCCGTCGTTGTCGCCCATGCCGGCGAACACGTTCCACTGCACCGCGTCCGGCGCGTCGAAGCTCTCGCGCAGCGGCTTGGGGTAGTTGGGCATGGCCGGCCGGTCGACCGTGTCGCTGATGACGCCGATGGCTCCGCGCTCCTTGGCGAGCGCGGCCACCGCGCGCACTTGCCGCGCGGTGAGCACGATCTTGCCCTTCAGGCGCAGGCCCTCATAATGCTCGGGCTTCGTGCCGTCGTCGAGCACGGCCAACTCCGCGGCCACGCCGCCCTTGGGCGTGGCGCCGCTGCGCGACACGACCGCGAGCGCGTTCTCCTCGAACGACGTGATGCGCCGCGCGTGTTGCGTCGGCTTGACAATGCTCAGCGCCGCGCTCTTGCACTCCCACTCCGGCGCGATCACGGCCGGGCCGTACTTCGTCTTGCCATCTGCGGCGTACGGGATCAGGGTCGCATTGCGCACTCCGGCTTGCTTGAAGCGATCCACGCAGTAGCGGCACGCGTCGCGCAGCGAGGGCGTGCACACCGTGTTGCGAAACTGCCACAGGCGATTCACGTCGAGCCACGCGCGCTTGCCGCTGAGTTCCTTGGCGATGGGTTCGAGCAGATGATGGAACACGGGAGGGCTCCCAAGGGAGGCGAGTTCGGCTTGGAAAAGGAGGCGCGGGATTGTATCACCCCCGCGTCGGCATGCAAGCCCACGAGTTTCCCCGAAACGAGGAGCGATCCTATCCCAAGCCCGGTGTGGCAGGTGGGCTGAGACGACTGTCATGTGTATACGCTCGCCATAGGCAGATCGCGCCGCTCGTAGTAGGGCGATTCATCGCCCGTCTCTGCGTCCAAGGCAACGGGCGATAAATCGCCCTACTACCAGCCACGTGCGCGTTGCCGCACGCACCGAGTAAAACAGTTGCTTAGCGATGAGAGCCGCTTCACGGCAATCCACGCTATCGTTTGCATTATCGGCAATAGAGCGCTGGCGTGAACGATTACGTGAACGCTGGAGGCGCGGACTGAGTGTGTGGCAGAGCTTTGCCCCGGGCCGGCGCCTTGGCCCCCGCGCCTGTTCGGTTCGGCTCCGATCATCCGCGGGTCGGCTCCGCCATCCGAGAACCTATTCCGCCCTGACCCAGTCCACCTCCAGCGTCGCTCCTTCCGGCAAATCCGCGGGCTCGGGGTCGAGCCGGATCTGGATCACCTTCCCCGTCCACAGTGCATGTTGGCTCAGGTCGAACACGACTTCCCGCCATGCACCGTCGCCCTTGAGCGCGACGGTCATCTGCTTTTTCGGACTCCAGCCGCGCGACACGTTCGTGCGCCAGAAGAGGCCCAGGCCCTCGCCCGCGCTCATCTTGGCGCGCACGCGCAGGCGCTTGTGCTTGCCCGCATCGATGCCGGCCGGGCCGCTGAGCGCGTACGGGTCGCGGCCCGTGACCCTGACCACGAGTGCGCCTGCGGCCTGGCTCACGGTGCAGGAGTGCGCGGCCAGCCAGCCCTCCGCGCTCGTCTCGAACTCCCAACTCGATCGCCGAACGCCCGCGGCCTTCGGCTTGGCGAAGCGCACGCGCGTGAGTGAGAACGTCGCGTCGCCGTTGTCGTCGCACTTCACCCCAACTGCGAGCGCCCGCATGGCCGGATCGTACGCCCAGCCGGTCTCGCCCGGCGCGAGGCGCTCCTTGCGCGGGCACGGCTGCCCGTTGGCGAGCACACGCACCTCCTCGACGGATACGGGCGCGACAGTCGCATACGCGATTTCGCCTGGGAGGTAGTGCAGCCGCGCGGCGAGCGAGTCGGTCTCGCCCACGGCTTGCACGTCGCAGCCCGCGGCCACGTGCACGACACCGTGCTGGAGCTTCACGCGCTGTGCGCGCAGGCCGGGGTCGAGGCCCTTGAGCGCGAGCAGATTCACGACGATGTCTTCCGGGTTGATGTACCACGGGTTGCGCTTGGTGAACCAGTTTCCATAGCTGTCGGGCAGCGTGCCGGTGAGTGCGCCGCTGTCCCAAGGCCACTGCTGGTGCATCGCGCTCGACGTGATGCCCTCGACCTGCTTGCGCCAGACCGGGTCCGAGTCGAACCGCATGAGTTCCACGAGCGCGTACGCATACACGAGCCCGCACCACTGCACCGGCAGGCCGATCCACGTGTGCGTGTAGTACGTGCTGCCGAAGACCGGAATGCTCGCGTACCGCATGCCCGGGTGCTGGCCGTCGTCCCAGGTGTATTGGAACGGCAGGCCGGTGCGCGCCCAGTAGCGCGCGCGGCCGAGCCAGCGCTTCTCCCCGGTAGCCATGTACGCCCACACGTACGTGCGGATGGCGTACGCGGCCGCGAGCACGTCGGGCTCGAAGATGGGGCATTCCCAGCCTTGGCTGCCGCGCGGCGCCACGTAGCGCTCCATGTGTTTGAGCGCCGCGCGCAACGACTGCTCGATGGCCGGGTCGCCGCTGAGCGCGGCCCACTTGGCCAGGGTGTACGCGTTGCGCGCCGCGATGCCGACCACGCGCGCGCCGCGCGGGCCGAGTTCCTTCTGCTTCTTGCCGGGATAATAGCCCCATCCTCCATCGGCCTCTTGGCTGGCCGCGGCGCGGTAGGCCTCGGCGCGGAGCCCGTCGATCGCGCGGGGCAGGCTGCCCCAGTGGTAGGGGAACTCGCCGCCCATGATGTGGCAGCCCGCGCGGCTCATGAGCCCGGCCGGGCCGCCGGCCGCGAGCGTCTTGTCCGCCATGAGCTTCACGCGCTCCAGCACGCGGCGTTTCTCCTCGCCCTTGGCGACCGCGCGGCCGTCCATGAGCAGGAGCGTCGCGTAGCCGGGCGAGTTGGTCGGCTTCCAGCGGTCGCCCACGCAGTGCTTGCTGCCCTTGGCCTCCTCGTCCCACACGGACACCATGAACCCGTGCCGGGACAGGCGCATCTCCTCCTCGAAGCTCCGCGGCCACGCCTCGGCCTCAGGGAAGCCCACCAGCTTGTCGAACCAAAGCAGCGCCGCGGTCGCGTCCGGCTTCGGCTGGCAAGCGACGATGTGCTGCTCCAGGCGCCACGTCTGGCCGGCCTTGAGGGTAGAGCTTTCGCCCGGCGCGGCCGCATACTCGTTTTCGGGCAGCGCATCCGGGGTGGACGGCAGCGCGAGCTGCATGAGGTGGTTGTCTTGGCGCGTGAGGAAGTTGGGCGAGGCAAAGCACGCGGTGGGCGCGATCTGCCGGCCGTCCCACTTCTGCCGCGGGTCCCACACGACGCCCAGCACCGGCCCGGCTGGGCGCGTCTCGACCATCATCATGGGCAGGGTGACCTTGAACTTGTGCGGCTGCCAGCGTTTGTGCAGCGGAGGCGCGAGGTCGCGCGTGCTCGAGCTGGCTTCGTCGCCGTTGAGGTATTCGAGGCCGGGGAAGATGGCGATGCCCTTGCCCGCGCCCGTCCCTCGGTCGCCGGCGAGCACGGCCGGGCCGGCGAGCCGCGGCATGGGCCCGTCCTTGAGCGCGGTGGCAATGAGGGAGACGCGCAGGACCGGCTGCCTCGCGTCGAGCGTGGCCGTCAACAGGCACGTCGCCAAGTCGCGCACTTGGCCGGACACGGCCACTTGCACTCCGCCATCGACGGGCTTCGCGGAGAGTTCCTTGAAACGGACCGGGATCACGCCGGCGCCGCGGATCGAGTACTGCGCCCACGGGCTCACCGTGCCCGCGGGCTCCCATTGGCCGTCGGCCCACACGTACACGAGCGCGCCCAGGCCGCGCACGCGTTCGCAGAAGACCCAGCGCGTGGAGCGGTTTTCCATGAGCACGTAGTCGGGCGTGAGCCGCGCGGCTCGCACGCCGGCCGGGCGATCCGGCGGGAGGGCCGGGAGCGTGGGCCAAAGCTCGTACGAGACCGAATGGGTCCGCGTGCTCTGCCCAAGCGTCGCGGTCGCCTGGACGCGGCCACGCGGGCCAGGTTGGACGCCCAGGTCGAACTCCAGCTCGCCCACCTCGCCCGGCGCGATCCGGCCCACGGGCTTGCGCTGGCCGTTGCACTCGATGGTGTAGTCGGGCCGGGGCAGCAGCGTGCCCTTGCCCGCGTTGCGCAGCGCGAACCGCACGCGCAGGCGCTCGCCCTGGAATGTCGCGGCCTGCGCGGGGCCCGCGTGTTCGATGCGGATCTCAGGCTGCCACGAACCTCCCCACGCGGCGGCCACGCCCTCCCCGCGCCAGCGCCACTGCTCGCAGGCCGCGCTGGAGCCGAAGTCGAAGGAGACGAACGTGTACGACGCGCCGGCCGGCAGGGTGACGGACGCGGTTGCGCCCGGCACGGGCTTGCCGTCGCGCGTCAGGCCTTCGACCTTCGCGCGGGCGCCGGCCTTGCCCTGCACCACGAGCACGCCGCTCGCGCCGGCCACGGCCTCGCCGGCCGGGATGGGTGACGCGTCGAGAGCGACGATGGTGGGCAGGCCGAAGAGCGCCCAATCGTAGCTCGTGTTGCCCTTGGGCCCGGCGTCGGTGGCCAGGGTCACGGCCAGTTCCTGCGCAAGCGCCACTGGCGCGGCGAGCGGCACGAATACGCTCGCGGCGACCTCCGCGGCGAGGACGTCTTTGCCGTTCACGTTGACGTAGAACCTCACTCCGTCCGGCCGCGCCTTCTCGTCGTCCCACTTGACGCCGTCCGCGATGCCGGGTGCGGCGAGCAGAAACGCGCGGCGCCCTTTGGGCACGGAGACCTGCTTTGCGGGATATTCGAGCCGCGCCCGGCCTTGGGGCCGCGGGTGGAGGAACACGGACGGCAGGGTCGCGCCGCCGGCCTTGGCGTTGAGCCGCAGGGTGGCGGACGCGGTGTTGCTGGCCTTTGCGCGCTCGGAATCGGCCGCGCCGTCCCAGAGGACTTGCACCGGCCGGTCCGCGGCGGACGCGTGCGCCAGGGGGAGGGCGAGGCAGAGGATGAGCGTGCGGCACAGTGTCATGGGCGGGGCTCCGTTTGGGCATAGGCGATGGCGGGCTTCGAAGCGATTGCCCGCTCTGCGCCAACACTATAGCCTCTGCCGCGCCACGCCTCAATTGCGGCCGGTAGCCGCATCCGCCAGCATGTGGGATCTGCCGGAACGGCGCCGGGCCAGGGCTCTCCCATCACCTGTGGCACACGCGAGCGCGATGCGTTGAATCGCTTACACAGCCGCCTTGAACCGGTGGGTCGGCTGGGGGCGGGCAGGGCTGAAGCTCCGGATGCTGTTGGCCCTTGCCTCAATCCCATTGCTCGCCAGCGCCTCCAAGGAATTCTCAGCAACGGCCCGCAGTTCGGCCGCGCCCATGTGAACGCGGGCGTTCAAGATGAGTTCCGCGTCTCGCGGGGCGCCCTCCACCTGGCCGCGGACAGAGGGCTCGCCTTGTGTGCTCGTAACGTTGGCGACCACCGAGCCGCCCGACGTGGAGAGGTGCAGCTTGACGTGAGTGATCTCCGCGGATTGAGCGCGCAACTGGCGCTGTATCTCGTCGACCAGTCTCCCACAGACGGCCTGCCAGTCCACTTCGTCTTGTGCGTGAAGCTGAATCGAGGCGTTCAGCCAGCCCAGCACGGCTTCGCCTTCGGCGTACGTGTCGTAGTCCACGTCGGCGATGCGCAACCC
>JAJRTI010000039.1 GCA_024278415.1 Planctomycetota bacterium
CCAGTTCGCGTTGACGAGCCACGCGACGGTCGCGATGTCCCAAATCACCTTCGACCACGCGAAGTGGTCTTGGTGGTAGTTGCGGAAAATCTCGTAGAGGTAGTCGCCGATCGCTCCCTGGCCCTTCACGTGGCGCTCCATCTCCGGCACGGTCGTGCGCAGGTGCTCGGCCACGTTGCGGCAGGGGATGTGCACGAACGGCACGCCGCAATCGAAGATGAGCCGCGACGCGTGGTAGTCCTGCTTCAAGTTGAACTCGCTTGCGGTGGGCCAGTAGAGCGGGTTGCCGCCGAGCCAGACCACCACGATGCGCTCGATGATGCGCGGCTCCATGAGGATCGCGGACGCGACGTTCGTAATCGCGCCAATCGGCAACACGTAGAGCGGCCCCTCGCGGTCGGCCATGGCCTTGGCCACAAGATCCTCCGCGGCCGCGCTTTGGACCGGCTCGTCCGGGCCCGGGAGGTACGACGTGGAGCCGCGGAACACAAAGCCGTCCGGCGACACGTCGAGCCGCTCCAGCAGGCGCAGGATCTCCTCGTAGCTCTTCTCCATGCCGTCGCCGGGCCCGGACGAGCGGGCGTTGTGGAACGGCGCGGCGTAGATCGCCTCCACGTTCATGTGCTCCGGCGAAAGCAGCGAGTACACGACCGCGAACTGGTCGTCGATCTCGTTGTACGTATCGGTATCGAGCACCATGGACACCTTGCCCGTCGGGGGCGCCAGGCGCGCGAGACGGAGGGCGGGGTCGAGAGGGTAACACTGCATGGAGAGTCTCCTCTTGGGTGAGTGGGGCGAATGAAGCGGGAAAGTGTATCGCCGAGGGACGGGGCGCGCAAGGCCAGCGAATGACGCACCTGTTGCGGGCAGACGACATGCCTATGAGGGCGAGGGACTTGCCTTCCCCACACGTGCGCGATAGCATGCGCGCAATCGCCCAAGAACGCGGCGGCCTGCGTTGCCACCTCGCGCCCCCTTCTTGGCGCCTTCGCGACTCTGCGTCTTTGCGTTGAAATCTGGAGTCCCCCATGCTCATCGACAACCACGTCCACGTTACCCCAAGCCGCACCACCCGCCGCCGCGACGGAGACACGTACTGCACGCCGAGCAAGCTTATCGAGATGATGGACGAACTCGGCATCGACAGGGCCGTCCTCCTCCCGCGCATCAGCCCGGAGTGCGGCGTGCGCGTGGTGACCGTGGAGGACGTGCTCGAAATCTGCGCGGTCTACCCGGATCGGTTCATCCCCTACTGCAACCTGGATCCGCGATGGGACACGAACGACGAGCACGCGGACCTCTCGCGCTATCTCAAATTTTACAAGGAGGCCGGGTGCAAGGGCGTGGGCGAGGTGGTGCCGAACCTGCCGTTCGACCACCCCATGATGTCGAACTTGTTCGCGCACTGCCAGGACTTCGAGATGCCGGTCATGTTCCACGTCGCGCCCAGCCTTGGCGGTGCGTACGGCATCTTCGACGACCCGGGGCTGCCGCGGCTGGAGACCGCGCTGGCGAAGTTCCCGGACCTGATCTTCATCGGCCACTCGCAGCCGTTCTGGGCGGAGATCGGCGCCGACCTCGACCCCGCGAAGCGCAACACGTACCCCAAGGGCCCGGTCTCGCCCGGCCGGCTGGTGGAGCTGTTCGAGCGCTACCCGAACCTGTACGGCGATCTGTCGGCGGGAAGCGGGTTCAACGCGATCAGCCGCGACCCCGCGTTTGGGTTCGAGTTCATGGAGCGCTTCCAGGGCCGCCTGCTCTTCGGCACGGACATCTGCTGCCCCAAGGACCAACCCAAGCTGCCGGCCTACCTCCGCGATCAACACGAGAAGGGCGCGATCTCAACTGAGGTATTTGAGAACATCGGATGGCGAAACCTGGATCGTATCCTGAAGCTGGGGGTGGCGGATTGAGCCGCAGAGCCATGGGGCCGTAGAGAGGCAGAGGACATCGAGGGGGCGAGGGGCGCAGGCAGCACGCGCCGGATTTGCCACACGAAGGGCCCACTCGCGCTCCACGCCAAATAATCACACTTTGGAGAGTGTGATTATTTGGTTTCGAGCATGGCGTGGGTGATCTACCCGGCCAACGCGAGAAAGGCGCGATCTCGACCAAGGCCTTCGAGAGCATCGGCTGGTGAAACCTCGATCGTGTTCTGAAACTGGGCCTGGAAGACTGAACCGCAAAGAGGCCAAGGGCGCGAAGGAGACGAGGGAAGGGAACGCGTGCTCGGGCTGCCCGATCCTGTGCCGTCAAGCCCGACAGGCTTCCTTCAGGGCCTCCTCGCCCTGCTGAACCAGATGAGGCCATCTATGACGAAGAACAGACCGAAGGTCGGCAATGATACAGGCAGGCGTGCCGTTGAGCAACGATCGATGAGCCGATAGCGCCCAATGCCTCGGCCACATGCCATGCCGGGCAGCCGCGTCGGATTCCGCCCCATCGCGTGTCGCAAACGCCGACGTTCGTTGATGGCAGAGGGCGAGATTTGGTGGCCTGCGGCAGGGATTCGATGGCACGGTGGTTGCTCAACAGCGCGCGGCTCTGGCCCATATTCGGACCACCGCGTAAGAGACACCACCCACGGAGGAAGGAGTCGTCGCCATGAAGCTGCATCGACAATTGCTGGTTGCCATGCTCCTCGCCACGGCCGCGTTCGCCGCGCCAAGAGGGAAACGGCAGCGGGTTGCGGACGTGGATATTGACATGGGCAAGCTGAGCGAGTCGCTCTCGGAGTTGAGGGCGCAGATCAACAGCCTGAACCTCATCAACGGCCTCAACCTCGACCGCGACCAGATGAAGCAGATCGTCTCGCTCGCGGACCGCATTGACCGCAAGAAGCAGGACTACGTGCGTCGCCACAAGCGTGACTATGCGGAGATGGAGAAGGCTTTCAAGGATTTGAAGAACGTGTTGGCGAAGAATGGCGACCTGCCTGAAGGCTTGGCGCGCCGCGTGGCCGGCATCGAGCACAGGGTGAAACGCTATCGCAACGCGATGGCGTACGAGTTGGCCGCCGAGGCGAAGAAGATCGAGACCTTCCTCACCCCCGCACAACTCGAAGTGGTCGCCACGTTTAGGCCATGCATCCTGCCGCCGAAGAACCTCCGCGACCCCGTGCGCGCAGGCCAAGCGAGTGAGAACGAACGCGGCGAGCAGATCCTCCGCAGCGTGCGGGCCATGCCGGACCGCGTCTACCGGCGCATGAAGGAGCGCATGATCTCGCGGAACATCCAGATCGCTGAGAGCCTGCACGCGCGGCTCTCCGACGCCGAACGCAAGCAGGAGCGCAAGCGCCTCGGCGACCTGCTCGACAAGGTGCGGTCCATGTCCGACGCAGACTTCGAGTTGAGCAAAGGCGAACTGGCGGAGCAGCTCAAGCCCAAGAACAAAATGGGCGACCTGATCAAGCAAATGCAGCAAGCTAAGCCCGGCGGCGACACGGGCAAGGCCGCCCGCTTCCTGCTCAGCCCTTCGGCCGTGGAGATCCTGCGCGCACGCGCGAAGGCCTTGCGGTAGCGAAGCCCATACCGCCCGTCAGTGCTGAGCGAGGACCGCCTATCGTGGCCGGTCCTCGTTTCGCGCGCGGCGGGCGGCTACAGGCACCCCCCCGCTCTCGCTGCACGCGCACGGACCGCGTCGCGGATGGTGGTTGATCCGTTTCATTGACATCCCCTGCGCTCGCTGATACCATGCGCGCTTCCCCCTGCACTGCAAACGCAACTCGACTCGCACCCCCAGGAGACCTCCCATGAGCAACGTGAAGAAGGCCGTGCTGGCATATTCCGGAGGGCTCGACACCTCAGTCATTCTGCCTTGGCTCAAGGAGTTCTATGGCTGCAAGGTCGTCGCGTTCGTGGCCGACATCGGCCAGGGCGACGACTACGCGGCGGTCGAGAAGAAGGCGTACGCGTCCGGCGCGGACAAGGTCGTGGTGAAGGATCTGACGCGCGAGCTGATTGAGGAGTACATCTACCCCATGCTGCGCGCGGGCGCGGTGTACGAAGGCAAGTACCTGCTCGGCACGTCCGTGGCCCGGCCGCTCATCGCCAAGCACCAAGTGCTCGTCGCACACCAGGAGAAGGCCGACGCTGTCTCCCACGGCGCCACCGGCAAGGGCAACGACCAGGTGCGCTTCGAGCTGACCTACATGGCGCTCGACCCGAGCCTCGTCATTATCGCGCCCTGGAAGGACGAGCGCTGGACGCTCACGTCCCGCGAGGACGCCATCGCGTACGCGAAGAAACACAACGTGCCCATCACCGCGTCCAAGAAGAAGATCTACAGCGAGGACGGCAACATCTGGCACCTGAGCCACGAGGGCGGCGATCTGGAGTCGCCGTGGAACGCGCCGAAGAACAGCCTGTTCGAGATCTCCTGCGCGCCTGAGGATGCGCCAGACAAGCCGGCGATCGTGTCCGTCGACTTCGTCGAAGGCACGCCGGTGGGCGTCAACGGCAAGCAGCTCGACCCGGTCGCGCTTGTCAAGAAGCTCAACAAGATCGGCGGCAAGCACGCGGTCGGCCAGGTGGACATGGTCGAGAACCGGCTCGTGGGCATCAAGTCCCGCGGTGTGTACGAGACCCCCGGCGGCACGATCCTCTACGAGGCGCACCGCGCGATCGAGCAGATCACGCTCGACCGGGAGACCTTGCACTACAAGGATCTGGTCGCGCAGAAGTATGCAGAGATGGTCTACTACGGCCAGTGGTTCACGCCGCTGCGCACCGCGCTCGACGCGTTCGTGGACGAGACGCAGAAACGCGTGACCGGCACCGCGCGGGTGAAGCTCTACAAGGGCAACTGCCGGCCCGCGGGCGTCAAGTCGCCGAATTCGCTCTACATGGAAGACCTCGGTGGCTTCGGCAAAGATCCCATTTACGACCAGAAGGATGCCAAGGGATTCATCAAGCTCTTTGGCCTGCCGCTCAAGGTTCAGGCCATGCAGGAGAAGTAGGCGCGGCGGGGACATGAACCAAGGACGCGCAGCAGCGTCCGACTTCGTGTCCCCGGAACC
>JAJRTI010000040.1 GCA_024278415.1 Planctomycetota bacterium
CCGAGTGTGTAGCAGCCGATGTCCCCAGCCACGATGCAGTCGAGCTTGCGGAACACGTCGAACACCACGTGATACATACAGCCCTGGCACATCTCCGGCGGCTTCACCTTGGCCGGCTCCGGCTCGGGCGATTCGTCGCCGGCCAGGATGCGGCGCACGCGATCCACGCTCAGCTCGCCGAAGCGGTACATCTCGGGCTTGCCGTCCGCGTTGATGCCCGCGGCGCGGATCGAGTCGACCAGGTACGGGTCGCCCTCCTCGACCACGATGCAACTCTCGACGCTCTCAACGAAGCGCCGAATGCGCTGCATGGGCAGGGGATGGGTGAGCGACAGCTTGAGGAAGCTCGCGTCGGGCGCGGCTTCGCGGGCGAACGCGTAGCCGATGCCGGAGGCGATGATGCCCAGGCCGTCGCGGCCTCGGACCTCACAGTTTAGCGCGGACTGCTCGTTCCACGCGGCGATCTCCGCGAGTTTCTTGCGCAGCCGTCTGTGCGCGGGCCGCGCGTGGGTGGGGATCATGACACGGCCTTGGAGGTCGCGCTCGAAGCGCGGCGTGGGGGGCGCGGAAGCCTGGCCCGGGCACACGACGCCCTTGGAATGGCACACGCGCGTGGTCACGCGGAGCAGGACAGGGACGCGCCAGCGCTCGGAGATCTCGATGGCTTGGAGCGTGAAGTCGTACGCGTCCTGCGAGTCGGACGGCTCGAGCATGGGCGCGCCGGCCGCGACCGCGTACCGCCGGTTGTCCTGTTCGTTCTGGCTCGACCACATGCCGGGGTCGTCGGCCGACACGACCACAAGCGCGCCGGTGACGCCGGTATAAGCGACGGAGAAGAAGGGGTCGGCCGCGACGTTGAGCCCCACGTGCTTCATGGCCACCAATGCCCGCGCGCCGGCGAACGCGACGCCAATGCCCACCTCGAGCGCGACCTTCTCGTTGGGCGCCCACTGTGCGCGGCCGTCGAGCGCGTCGAATGCTTCGAGGATGTCCGTGGCGGGAGTGCCGGGGTAGCCGGTGCCGAGCGCGACTTGGGCATCGCGCGCGGCCAAGGCTATGGCCTCGTTGCCATTCAGTAACATGCGGTCGGCACGTTGCATGGCGGGATTGTATCGCACGGAGGCGACAGGGATCAAGCACGGGCGAGTGACAGAGGCGCCGCTGGTAGTAGGGCGATTCATCGCCCGTTTCTCCGATTCGGCCGACGGGCGATGAATCGCCCTACTACCAGCCAGTTCACGCGTTGCCGTAGGCATCGGAGCCAGGCGCTTCGTCGACGGCGCATGGGGAGACTCCTGCGGGCGCCCCTCCTTGACGCATCCTCCGCTAGTGGTATACCATGCCCAGTTACTGACAGCCTCGAAAAGGAGGTCCGGCATGCCAACGCTCATCTACCACGGCCACGCGTGCGTCGAGATCCACGCCGCGAAGGCCAAGCTCATCGTCGATCCCTTCCTCACCGGCAACGGCCTCGCCGACGTCGGGCCGGGTGACGTCTCGCCTGACGCGATTCTCATCACGCACGGCCACGGCGACCACATTGGCGACGCGGCGCCCATCGCCAAGCGCACTGGCGCGATCATCGTCTCCACGTTCGAGTTAGCCATGTACATGCAGGGCCAGGGCCTCGACGTGCACCCGATGCACATTGGCGGCGCGCACGAGTTCGGGTGGGGACGCGTGAAAGTGACCAACGCTGCGCATGGCGGAGTGATCGACTCCGCGGATCCCCCGTACTTCACATACCCCGCGGGCTTCCTCGTCACGGTCGACGGCAAAACGATCTACCACCCCGGCGACACCGCGCTTATCCCGGACATGGAACTCTACGGCCGGCTCAACGACATCGACCTGGCGCTGCTGCCCATCGGCGACAACTTCACCATGGGCCCGGAGGACGCGGTCGAGGCCGCGAAGATGCTCAAGCCCAAGGTCGTGGTGCCCATGCACTACGACACGTTCGACGTGATCCAGCAAGACGCGGCCGCGTTCGCCCAGGCGCTCGAGGCCAACACCGATGCCAAGTGCGTCGTGCTGAGGCCTGGCGACTCGCTAGACGTGGACTGACCTCTGACCTCTGACTTCTGAGAATGCGTACACTCATCACCATCGCCAAGAGCGACATGCACGACACGCTGTTCACCTCTGACATCATCTCCCGGCTCGAAGCGTTGGGCGAGGTGGTGTGGCATGACTCGGACAAGAACATGACCCCGGAGCAGCTCCGGGACGCGCTGCCGGGTATCGACGCGGCCATCTCGTGCTGGGGCACGCCCTGCTTCGACGAGGAGGTGTTGTCCAAGGCCGACTCGCTGAAGTTCATCGGCCACATGGCGGGATCGGTCGCGAATATCGCGTCTGCCGCGGCGTACGACCGGGGCATCACCGTGTGCAGCGCGAACTGGCAGATGGCCAAGGGCGTCGCGGAGTGGAACATGTGCGCGATGCTCATGGGCGTGCGCCGGCTGTGGACGTGGATCGAGCGCGTGCGCGAGGGCGGCTGGCTCCGCCGGGACGAGCGGCTAGCGAAGGTGCGCCGGCTCGACGGCTGCACCGTGGGCATCATCGGGTACGGCGCGATCGCCCGCGAACTGCTGCGGCTGATGGAGCCGTATCGCTGCCGCATCCTCCTCCACACCGGCCACCCGCCGGCCGACGCGGCCGAGCGCGGGATCGAGTGCGTGTCGCTGGAGACGTTGCTCAAGGAGTCGGACGTGATCCACGTGCTCACGTCGCTGCGCCAAGACACGTACCAGATGCTCAACGCGTCGAACCTGCCGCTCATCAAGGACGGCGCGGTGCTCATCAACTCCGGCCGCGGCCGCATCCTCGACGAGGACGCGCTCATTGAGGAGCTGAAGAAGGATCGTTTTGTCGCGGTGCTCGACGTGTACTACA
>JAJRTI010000656.1 GCA_024278415.1 Planctomycetota bacterium
GTAGTAGGGCGATTCATCGCCCGTTTTCTGCGCTCAGGCTTGTAGTAGGGCGATTCATCGCCCGTCTCTGCGTTCGGGGCGACGGGCGATAAATCGCCCTACTACAAACCTGACACGGGCGATAAATCGCCCGACTACAAACATGGAATGCCACTACTTGCGCACGATGAGTTGCGGCGGGGCGAGGAGGCCGTACGGCACGAGGCTGTACGCGTCGGTCCAGGCGTCGCCGTCAGTCGCGAAGCTCGGCGGGCCGGTGGGCACGCCATCGGCTGGGACGCGGTGTAGGGGCCCGAACGCGTTGCGCCGGCTGGAGATCACCTGGATGCCCAGCTCCTGCTTGCCGCCGGTGAGCAGAGAGGTGAGGTCGCACTCGTCCGGCGGCCAGGCGATGAGCCCCGCGGGCTGGCCGTCGACAAGCACGCGCACGCACGAGGCGGCGTACTTGGGCAGGTGCAGCACCACGCGCTCGCACTTGCCCGGCATGCAATGAATGCGCGTGCGATACGTGACCGCGGCCGAGTAGAAGGGCAGCCCTTGGCTCGTCCAGTCGCCGAGCTTGAGCGTGCGCGGCGGCGCCACGAGCGTTGCCTGGGACTCATCGAGTTTCACGCCGAAGTCGCCGAGCAGGAACGCGGCCTCCAGGTTGTCTTCCTCGCGATACGCGGTCTTCATTTCGACGACGTTTTGCCCGACGCGCAGGAGTGCGGCATCCAGCGGCAGAGTCTCGATGCACTTGTCGACCCACCAGCCGTTCGCGGCGTCCGTGGACACCGGCTGGCCATTGATCGCAATCTCGAACCGCTCCGGGTGCTCCATCGCGAGTTGCAGCGGGGCCGCGGGGATCGCTTTGGTCTCGAACGTGAACCGCAGCTCCAGGTCGATAGGCTTCTTGGTGCTGGGCGGCGCTGCCCAGGGTTGGAGGCGCTGGCCGCCGCGTGCGATGAAGCCCGCGGGCGGCCGGATCGCCCTGTCGATGCGCAACACCTCCGCGGCCGGTTGCCACTCGCCCCCGTTCGCGCGGTACTCCGCACAATCGAGCACGAGCGCGTTCGGCTCGTTGAGCGCGATGTCCCAGGCCTTTGGCCTCAACTCCCGCGTGCGCACATCCTTGAGTTGAGGCGCGCGCTTGAGTGTGCTTTTGCGGTTGCGGATCACGAAGAGCCGGCTCCCGCAGCCGGGTAGGTCGGTGTGGATCGCGAGGCCGTCCTTGCCGGCCTGGGAGTCGGCGAGGCCGCGCTCGCCGGTGTGTGGGTTCCACTCCTCGGCGCTCTTGCCCTTGGGCAGCCGGATCGTGAGCGGCCCCGACGCGTGATACTGATCCCGCGTGCATACGAAAAGGTACTGCGCGTCCTTGTCCTCCCGGAGTTGGTAGAGCGCCGGTACGAATTCGTGGCCTTTTCTGTCCTCGATGGAGATGGTGCGCACGTCCTCGAGCGCGTTCACGATCTGCGCGTCGCGCCAGTGTACGATCTGGCACATCTCCGCGAGCGCCGCGGCCTCGACGGTTGGTTCCGCGTCGATGTAGAGCGGCGGGTCGCCCACGAACACGACTTTGCCTCCGGCTTTGGCGAACCGCAACAGCAGGGCCTCGGTCGTGCGGCGCATGGTCTGCATGGGCGGCACGACCACCGCTTTGTAGCTCGCCTTGCCGAGCTTGAACAGCGGCTCGCCGCCCGCTTTGGACACCTTCCCGAGCCGGCCCATCATCTCCTCGTCGCCGTAGTCGAAGTCGATGTTCGCGTCGAGCAGCCAGTTGCGGAGCCGCTCCAAATCGCCGTCGAGGTAGCGCACGTCGTCCGTCTGCCTCCAGCCCACGCGCACGCGCAGCCACATGCTCTCGATGGGATGGATGACGAGCACGTCGCGCACCGGCTCGCCTTGGGTCATGAGCACGTGCACGCGCGCGTAGTAGTCCTCGATGGCCGAGTAATGCTCCCACCAAGGCGACTGGTGGAGGATCGAGCCCGGGTAGTCGCGCTTCGCGTCGCCCTCCATGGTGTACCACGACAGGTGCGGGCAGCGCAGGTTCACGCCGAGCGCGGCCTGCCAGTCGCCCACCCATTTGTGGTCGGAGAGCGAGAACTCCCAGCCGGTCACGCCGTACAGCTCCGAGAGCACCCACTTGCGGCCGCACTGCCGCGCGACCGACGCGCAGGCCTTCGCGGTGTCGAGTTCGCGGGCTTGCTTGGTGAGGATGTCGATGCCAGGCGCTTGCATGTGCTCGTAGAAGCGCATGGCCGTGGAGCACACCGCGACGAGTCCCGACATGGGGCTCTCCATGAGGAGGTGGCCCGTGTGCAGAAGCTTGTGCTGGTCGCACCACTCGCCGATCTGCCGCGCAAACGCGTCGACGAACAGGTGCGCCATGCAGTCGTGGAAGTGGTAGCGCGCCCGGCTCACGGCCCTGCCTCGCACGTCGAAGAATATCTCCGGCAAGTAGTCGAGCAGGTCGTACCCGTAGCGTTGCTTGAACGTCTTGGCCAGCGAGTCGGTCCATGGCACGTCCATGGCCGCGGTCTTGAGTTGGTCGATCCGTTGCGCGTGGAGCGTCATGCCGTGGTTCGGCTCGTCGGTGAACATGCCCGCCACAGCCTTGCCGAACTCGCGGCCGCAGTGCTTGGCGTACGCGTCGTGCGTCACCTCCATGAACCGCTTCACGGACTCGTGGCTCATGGTGTCGAGGTAAGTTTGGCCGTTGTACCAATCGCTCGGTGCGGCGAGCTTGCGCCGGAAGGCCATGACCACCTCGCCCTTCTTGGGCCGCTGCCCCTTCTTGAGCCGGCGCGGCTCGGCGATTTCTCCCTCGGTCATCTTCGCGGCGAATACGGCAATGATGTCGTCGCCTTTGGGTAGCTTGGCCTGCTCGTCGATCTCCAGCTCCAGGCGCTTTTGCCGGTGCTTGGGGTCTTGGGTGACGATGCCGCCCGCGGCGCCGGACGGCCAACGGTCTTCGTCGTACAGCCAGGCCTCCATGCCTTGCCTCTTGCACTCGTCGATGACCGCGTGGGTCAGGTCGAACCACTCTTGGCTGAGGTAGGGCGTGGCGAGGCCGACGCGGGAGTGCATGAACGCGCCGCCCATGCCCATCTGCTTCATGACGCGGATCTGTCGGCGCAGCTCGCCTTCGTCGAGTTTGCCGTTCCACGCCCAGAAGGGCTTGCAGCGGAACTCGGGGCCAGGGTTCTGGAATTGGGGGGTGAGGTTCTTCTGTGTCATGTTCGCAGCCTCAGTGTTCGGGCAATTCGGCGCCGGCGACGGGCAAGACATGGAGCCAAGGCGAATAGATCGAGAAGTGGCGATCGGTGACCAGTGGCGGCATATGCATGAGCGCGTCAGCCATCACTGCCGCGCCCTTTGGCCTTGCGATAGGACTCCTCCATCTCCTTGACCTGGGCCTCCGCCAGAATCTCGTCCACATTTTCGCTCACGTCCGTTCGCCCCTCGATATCGCGGTGGGTGCCGACCTGAGACCAAGCCGCGTCCCAATCGGGCTCGAAGGCTTCGATGGCCTGCGCCTTGACGACGACGCTTGCGCCGTCGGGCAACTCGCATGGCTCGTCGAGGACGACCGCGCCGTTCTTGACGTGTCCTTTGTACTCGGTCTTCATGGTTTGAGTCCTCCGCACCGCGTTTGCGCAGAAATCCGCGTCATCCACAACAATGCCATGATAGCGTCGTAGAGTCTGATCAGCAAGGTTCAGAAGGCAGTAGCCGAGCAGCGCTCCTACGCGTGGCTATATGGCCGCGCCGAAGTCAAAGGACGTGCTCAGCCAACGCCACTGCTGGGCTTGCCCTCGCCTTTCCCCATGGAGCGTGCTGGACTATGTGGGTGCGGCAGGTTTCGCTGTCGCGCATCCCGCCCCTGCGGGATATAACAATGTAGCCTGGGGCAGCACCCTAGTGCCTTAGCCATCCGGAGCTGGTATGAAAAACAAGAAGTTGCGTAGGCTCTCTGCACTGGGGGCGATCGAGACGAGGCGTTACGGACGTTCGATTTGCGGCGTACGGGCCGCGGCGAGGCCCTATGGAGTGCGGGGGCAGAGCGAAGCGGCGACCCCGCTTTGGCTCACGCACGCCAACGTGACCTCGCACACCAGCGACGCTCGGAAGCCAAAGCGCCGTCGCCGCCCGCCTTGCGGCGGGCTCTGCCGGCGCACTCCAAAAAGGCGCACCGCGCGTTTCGTTTCGGTTGCGGGCAAAGCCCGCCTTGTGAACGGATCCCCAATAACGTACCCTCGCTCTGAAGGAGCGAGACAAGGATCGTGTATGGCGCCTACAGCGCGGGCCAGGTTCTCGGAACGCCATCGTCTCAAGCTGGGACATGCATAAGTTGAAGGGCGTAGACAGGTTGGGCGTCTCTCAAACCGGACCGCGCGCTTCGCGCCGCGCCGCGGCGAAAGCCCGATCGCATAGGCGTTCACTGATCCAGAGGTCGGGTTGCATCTTCGCGCGCTGAAGCACAAGTTCGAGTTGGCGCAGGGACAGCATGCCACACCGGTGGGCCTGAAGAAGCACCCCGACCGTGCCCTTGATGTGGAGGCCTCTTTGGCGGCCGGCCGCGCGTGCATCGGCATCGTCGATCAGCACCCAATCCGCTTGCTCACGCTCGGCCAAAGCAATGGTCGCGACCTCACCTCTGTCAATCGGGCCGGCCCACGCTGGCAAGGACGACGGCAGGGTGATGTCCACCACTTGGATGTGGCCCTGCTGGATCAGGAAGGACGCGTCAGCGGCATCGGGCGCGCCAATCCGCAAGCCGGCCACCACCACTTCGTCGTACACTTGGCGGGGGATGATGGCGTGGTCGTACAGTCTCAACAACAAGCCCAGTTGCCCCAGCCTACCCAGCGCGATCAGTGGCCCGGCATTGCTCACCACCTTCAAGCCAGCTCCTCCGCGATGGTGGCTTCGTCGGCTTCAGCACGAAGACCATGCGCAGCGGCATGTTGGGCCATCTCACGTCTCGACACGCCCGCCATTCGAGCCGCCCGCCACAGGGAGATGCCGCCCCTCTTGAACAGGGCGAGCGCCTGTTCGATCTTGACTTCTCGCAGCCCGATGCGGATCAAATCCCCAAGTTCCTCGCGGTAGGGCTCAAGTTCGGACACCATGTCTTCTGGAATTGTGATGGTCACATTCGGCACAGGTTCGTCTCCTA
>JAJRTI010000657.1 GCA_024278415.1 Planctomycetota bacterium
CCGCGGCGACCACGCTCGTGCGCTGCGCGTATGATGACCGCTACCTCTACATCGGCTACCAGTGCTTCGAGAAGGGCCAGGAAACACAGTTGGTCGGCACCCAGAAGCGAGACGACTCGAGCATCTTAAAGGCGGACGGCATCGAGACCTTCCTCCAGCCCTAAGGCGCCGGCGCGCCGTACTACCAGATCGTCACCAATACCGAAGGTGGGCTGTGGGACGAGAAGTGGACCGGCCGGCGCACGCGCGCCCACTGGAGCGGCAAAGGCATCAAGACGGCCGGCGACATGGGCTTCGACGCGTGGACCGTCGAACTCGCCGTGCCCTTCAAGGACCTTGGCGCGGCTCCGCCCAAGCCAGGCGACGTGTGGCGCGTGAACTTCTGCCGGCAAGAGTTGCCCTCCAGGGAGCTGACCGCGTTCTCCTTCACTGGCGGCGGCTTCGGCGTCCCTTCCCGCTTCGGCGTGCTCAAGTTTGGCATCGCGCCCCAGACTGCCGGCCAAGTCAAGGGCAAACACGAGTTGCGCGGCACCGTGTTGGAGCCCGACGGGTCGCCTGTGGTCGGCGCACCCATACGTACCATGGCTGGCTTGACGCGAACCGGGCCGTTTGGCGACTTCCGCTTCAAAGGCCTGCCCACCGGCGATGTCGCAATTGAGATCAAGTCCCCTCGCTACGGGCGCTACGTAGCCAAAGCGACGCTCAAGCGCCCAATCGAAATTGCCGAGCCCATTGTGCTGAAACGGGTCGATCCCTACGAGCCCGCGTACAAGATGCGCCCCGGCCAGCGCGGGTTGGCTTGGCTCAAGACCAGCATCACCGAGCCGCCTAGCATGGACCAGGAGCCGCCACGCCTGGGGCCGGGCGACGCTCTCAAGCTCAGGGCCACTCCAGGCGAGTATGAGTCGCGCGCGGTCGCGTTCCTCCCCTACCAGGACATGGCGTCGCCCAACGCGTCCATCGCCGGCCTCAGCGGCCCAGGCGGAGTGATTCCCAAAACGAACATTGACGTGCGCTGGGCGCAGCGCATGCTCAAGCGCGTGCAGTATCGCCGGCCTCGCGAGGACGCGGTCTGGGTGTGGCGCTTCCTCTGGCGCGAGCCTCCCAAACTCGTCAAGACCGGGAACGTGCGCATGCTCGTGGTCACGGTCAAGGTTCCCGACGACGCGAAGCCAGGCC
This sequence comes from Planctomycetota bacterium, assembly GCA_024278415.1. The sequence continues at coordinate 1,180 of JAJRTI010000657.1, forward strand.
TGTATCGCGGCTCGCTGATGCTCACCGGAGGCGGCTTTATGGCCGAACTCCCCGTGCGCTTGCAGGTCGCCGGTTTCAGGCTGGCCACACCCAAGAAACGCGTCGGCTGCTACTACCGCGGCCGCGGCAAGTCCGACGACCAGGTCAACCGTGAGCTGGCCGACATCTACGACCACAACGGCCGTGTCCTCGTGTGGCTCGCGGGCCTTGGCGTCAGCAAGAAGCCGGACGGAACGATCGAGTACGACACGAGCGAGGTGCGCCGCGCGGTGCAGCTCCAGAAGAAGCACGGCATCGGCCCGCCGTTTATTGTGAGCCCACGGCCGCGGCGTTGCGCCGCGCTCGCCGGCCTGCGCGTGCGCATGGAGCCGGAGTTTGCCCAGGAGGTGCTCGCCAGTGCGGAGTTCAAGCGCATCTTCGCCGGCGCCATCGACGCGCTCCAAAAGCTGGAGCAGGAACTGAACGCGGGCGAGTTCGTGTACACGTGGATGGACGAAGTCATGGGCCGCGGCCGGTTCGACACGTACGTCGCGTTCGCCAAGACCTTCCGCCAGCTCTCCAAGAGCCGGCTCTACGTCACTTATCACATCCGCGACTGGGCCAAGGCGGAGGCGCTCGACCCATGGGTCGACATCCGCGGCTACCACGGCCACACGCTCGATTGGTGGCTCGGCGAAGGCCACAAGTGGGCTGAACTCAAAGCCGACATCGAAAAATCCGGCGACGAGGCTTGGAGCTACTACAACATCCGCGAGATCGCGGTCACCAGCGAGTGGGTGCGCCTGTGCAACGGCTACTGGCTGTGGCGCAGCCCGCTCATGGCGCACACGCCGTGGACCTACTACTCCTACGGTGGTAGCCCGTTCGACGACCTCGACTCGGACCGCCACGATTTCGCCTACGCCGCGCCCCACCCCACCAAGCCCGAGATGGTGTCCACCCTCGAATGGGAGTGCTTCCGCGAGGGCGGCGACGACCTGCGCTACCTCGCCACGTTGCAACAAACGCTCGCGGCCGCGGCGAAGAAGCAGCCCAACGCGCCCGCGGTGACACGAGCCCGCGCCCTGCTCAAGTCCTACTGGGACGAAGACCCCCGCGTGCCGGCCAAGGCTGAGAAACTCACGGCCGACGACTACGACCAACGCATCGCGGCCATGACGCAGGCCATCGACGCACTTCGGCGAATCAAGTAGGGCTTCTGCACCGCCCTTTCGTGCTTTGTGCGGTAGCCGCATGCGCCAGCCTGCGGGCAAGCTGAAGCGCACCCCGCGCCCTGGCGAGCGCGGCCCTGTGGAGTGCGGGGGTCCAAGCCGCAGCGCAAGACCCGCGCCCTGGCGGGCGCGGCGACAGCCAGGCTGCTGTTGGAGTGACGCCTTCAGGCGTCAGTTCCCATAGCGCTTTCAGCGGCTACCGGTGGCAGGCTCGTAGTAGGGCGATTCATCGCCCGTTGCTTCAGGCGCAGAGGCGGGCGATGAATCGCCCTACTACAAGCCTGCGGCGTCTGCCGTTCGGGCTTGCTAATCCCATGGGGTGACTTCTGCCCCGCGTTGCTTGACACCACTTCGCCCCACCGGTCTAATACGACTCCATGCAACACACGCGGCCCGCAGGCACAGCGCGCGGCCGCGTTTTCCATTTCGCTCTCGGAGATCAACATGCATCAGTTCGACACGGTGTACGACGTGGCGGTTTGCGGCAATGGGTTCTGCGGCTACGCCGCGGCCCTCTCCCTGGCCGAGACCGGCCAGCAGGTGCTCCTCGTGGGCCGCAGGCCTGTGCTCGGATGGGAAGCCACGTGGGCCTTCCAACTCGACATCGAGGATCCGAGCACAGACTTGGGCCAACGTCTCGTAGCGAAGCTGTCCGACGCAAATGCGTTCGCGCGCGGCCGGGCCGACGCGCCAGCCATGGAGATGGTCCTCGACCGCATGGCATCCGAGGCGGGCGTCGATCTGCTTTACTACGCGCACCCTCTCGCAATCTCGCGCGCAGCCGACCTCGCCGACGGACTCGTCGTCGCAGGCAAATCAGGCAACCATACGGTCAAGGCCAAGGCGTTCGTCGACGCCACCGACACGGGGCTGCTGTGGACCTCGGAAGGCGCCAGCCTGACTCCTCCCGCGCAGTCGGCCGCCATCCACGTCATCAATCTCAATGGAGCCGCGGATATCGATGAACGCCTCTTTGTGGGCGCCGTGGCGGACTGCGCCAACGTGGCCGTGAAGCCGAACGTGTGGCCGGGCGAGGTGGCCGTCGAGTTTGAGGTCGACACAAACGACATCCGCACTGCCCGCCGTGCGGAGGCGGCCCTGCTCGCCGGCCTCCGCGATGCGGTGCCCGCGCTCGCGGAGGCAGTGGTGACTAGTGTCGCCCCTGAGACGTTCCCCCTTCACTCGCCCGCCACCACCCGCCGCGATCCGCAGCACCCCGTCGTCAAGAACCTCTTCGGTGCCGGCCCGTGGATCTGCGACGACCCACGCTCGCTCGATGGCCGCATTCGCGGCGCGGCCCAGGCGGCCGAGGAGGTCGCGGCCCAGTTGCACAACCTGCCTGTTGTCGCGCCGGCCCAAGACGCCCACGCTCCAGTAGCACCCCCAGTGCACGAATGCGACGTGGTCGTGTGCGGCGGCGGCACCGCGGGCGCGTTCGCGGCCATTGCTGCCGCGCGCGGCGGCGCCAAGACCGTGCTGATCGAACCCGCGAGTTTTCTCGGCGGCATCGGCACCGGCGGCGGCATCCACTCGTACTACCACGGAGTCGCGGGCGGCATCCAAGACGAAGCGGACCAACTCCAGGCTGAACTCGAACCGCTTTTCGGCCCCCCCGGGCGCTGGGTCGCGTTCCACCCATTCGCCAAGAAAGTCGTGCTTCAGAAGCTGTGCGATGATGCCGGAGTCGAGTTGGTTTTCAACACGACCGTGACCGGCGTGGAGACGGAGGATGTGCCCACGCGCTTGCCGGCGTCCGGCGGGGCCCAGACCGCGCGCCGGGTGACCGGCGTTTTCGCGGTCGGCCCCACCGGGAGCGCGCTCTACAAGGCCCAAGTCGCCATCGACTCGACCGGAGATGGCGACGTAGCGGCCATGGCCGGAGCAGACTACACCTTTGGCCGAGCGGCCGACGGCTTGCCGCACGCCTACTCGCTTGCCGCGGGCCGGCTCGACGCGAACGGCAAGCTGCTGCTGACCAACTTTGACGCGGGTTACTGCGACCCCACGGACCTCACCGACATGACCCGCGCGCGCCGGCACGCGCTGGGGCTCTACTGGAGCGGCGGCTTCGACCCCGAATCCCGGATCACGTACGTGGCCCCCCTACTCGGCCTCCGCAACAGCCGCCAGATCGTCGGCGACTACCGCCTCACGTTGGCCGACGAAATCCGAGGCCGCCAATTCCCAGACGTGATCGCATACGCGTACTCCCACTTCGACAACCACGGGTACGACTACGAAAACGAGAGCGACGAGGCCATGCTGTGGGTGTGGGCCCTTGGCAACTGGCGCCGCCAGTTCGGGTGCGAGATTCCGTACCGTTGCCTCCTCCCGGCTGGCGTCGAGGGCTTGCTCGTCGCGTGCCGCGCAATCTCCATCACCCACGACGCGCACAACCAGTTGCGCATGCAACGCGACATGCAGCGCATTGGCGAGGCCGCCGGCGCGGCCGCGGCATTGGCTGTCGCGCACGGCGTAACCCCGCGCGCGCTCGACGTGGCGATCCTCCAGGACGCTCTTCTCAAGAGCGGCGCCCTGGGCCCGCGGGAGCGCAAGCAACTCCCCGAACCGGGCCGAGACGCGCTGCACGAGGCCAGTTGGGTCCCCGCCCAGCCCCCGGCGATGCCGCTCGATGAGTGCGTGGCCAAGCTGGATTCCGGCGAGGCGCGCGAGGCCACGTGGCAATTGGTCTGCGCCGGGCCGGACGGCATCCCTTCGCTCAAGCAAGCCCTCAACTCGGACTCGCCGCAGACGCGGCTGTGGGCCTCGATCGCTCTCGGCATGCTGCGCCAGCCAGAGGCGGTGCCGCCACTCATCGCGTGCGTCAACCAACGCGAGACCGAGCAGACCGACGCACACAAGGCCGCACCCATTTGGCAAACTGCGCTCATGCTGCTGGGCCGGGTCGGCGACCCGGCCGCGGTGCAGACGATCCAAGCCGTGCTGAACGACCGAGACGTCGGCTTCGACGTGACCATCGCCGCGGTCCGCGCGCTCGGACGCATCGGAGATGCATCGGCCGTGCCCGCGATCGAGGCCATGCTGCTACGCGACGATCTGGAGGCCGTGCGTGTCTACCAAGTGAGCACCAAAGGAATCGGCACGGTTACAGACAACGCACGCTGGCAGGTCGATTTGTCCGCGGCCGAAGCCTTGGCGAAGCTCGGCAAGCCGCGGCCCGACCTCATCGCCAAGCACAAGGGCGACGAGCGGGCGTACGTGCGCAACTATGCGGCCAAGCTGGAACGCGAGCTGGGGGCTTAGCCCGCATTCCTCACGAGCCCAAGTAACGCAACGTCGGAGATGGTCGCCAATGCAAGGCTGTGCCTGCGAATGAGGCCCGTCGGTTCATGGACCGTCTGTGGGGAAAGCGGGCGGGAGGGGCTGGCCCTTCGGGCGCATCTGCGGCGTTGCACGGCACTCCACGTGCTCCGAGCAAGCGTTCGCTACAGTGTGCGTTGCATCTGCACCCGACTGGACTCGTAAGACGTGCCGGTTCGAACGGCCTCCGCGCTCAGATCACCGTGTCGGCCAAATCGCCGATCTTGATCGCAAGCGCCCCCGGACAGGAGCGGAACTTCACCCGCACCAGCGCCTCTGGCTTCCCCTCACGCGCCTTGACCCTGCGCACCACCCCTCGGACGACATAGGGAATGGCCTCATCGGGCATGTAGATGTTGAGCAGCACCTTCTGGCCCTCCGCCGGCGGCTCCCGCGTAATGAAGTCCACGTCGTCAATGCTGAGCGTCCGAATCTCATGCCGTCGCATGTTCGACGCCATGCGCCCGCCTTTCAGCCAATGCCAGAACGTCCATGCCTCCCACGAAACCCTCGCTCCGTGCAACTTGTAATGCGGGTGCTTGTGTCCGCGCGGCATTGGCAACCCTCCCTCCAGGAAAGTAACCTGATGCCAATCTAGCCGAGCCTCGGCGACGAAGTCAAGCAGAATCTTCGCTTTCTGTGTTGGTTGCGATCCGGCCGCCGGCGCACGCGTCCATTCGCCTTCCGATACTTGCGCAAAACAAGTCCGAACGCCCAACCGTGGCACCCGCCACTCCGTCGCCCCAACGCAGATATCTCGCGCCGCTTGCCCTTGACAGCTCCGGTGGGGCGTGTTACAACTCCAAGAAGGACATGTCAACACGACGTGATCCTACGGAGTGCGGTGGGGACCGCATTGCCGGAGCGTCTAATCCATTTCCCCCGGTCGCCAGCCACCCCAGCGCCCGACGCATGGAAGAGACTGACGCCCAACAGGAGATAATCGAGGCCGACGCTGACGCCGAGGAGTCCCTTCTGCCGGCCATCAAGGCCGCGGAAGCCCGGCTCCGGGCCATGCTCGATGAGGCCAAGAAGACGGCCGAACGAATCATGGCGGACGCGGAGAAGGAGGCGGCGCTACGCCTGGAGTCCGCCCAAGGCGAACGACAGCGCCTGCTCGCGGAGCGCCGCGAGCAGGCACAGGCCCGGGCCAAGGAGCAGATGGATGCCGCGGGGCGCCAGGCCCATGAGGAAGCCGAGGGGATGAAGCGCCGGGCTCAAGCCAACATGGCCGACGCGGTCGCTTGCATCGTCTCGCGCGTGCTTCCCAGGGGTGAGCCGTGATCAGCAAGATGTGTCTGGTGGAGATCGTGGGGCCGCTGGGCCAACTGGAGGCAGCCACAGATGCCCTTCAAGTCGCGGGGCTCATGCACGTGGAAGAGGTCCCCCTCTCTGAGTCCGCGTCCCACGGCTTCCTCCATCGCGTGCATCTGCCCGAGAAGCGCGAGGACGAGAAGGCGGAGTACGAGGAACTGGGGCAAATCCTGGACGCCGCGCTCGCGTACGTGCCAGCCTTGGCGCGGCAGCGAGCCCGGCTCTCCGACGAGTTCGAGGCGCAGTATCAGAAGTGGGAGAAGCGCTCGCTTTCTGCGGTCGCCGCGGTGACCCGTTCGCTGCACGCGCGCGTCCGGTCCTTCTCCCGGCGGCGGCGCAACCTCACCGACGACCTTCGGGTGTTGGAGTCGTACGACGAGATGGTGGCCGCGATTGCCCCACTCATCGAGCACAGCGAAGCGCCGGACGCGTTCGAGCGCACAGCGATCATCTTCGAGCGGGGCAAGTCCGAGGTGCGCACGCTGTTCGAACGCCAACTGCACAAGGCGACGGCCGGGCAGTGCGAGTACATGGAGGCGCCGCTGAGCCGCGGCCGCGTGGCCGCGGTCGTGGGTTTTCACACAAGCTTCGAGGAGCAGGCCAGAGCGCTCTTGGATCAAGCCGGCATTGCGGAGTTTCGCGGCCCGCGGCACTTGAGGGGCCAAGGCCTTGACGAGATCATCGGCTCGATTCAAGAGCAGTTGCTCGACCTCAAGGGCAAGCAGAGGATGCTGGCCGAGGAGACCAACGCCTTCTACGCGAAGAATGCCGCGCAACTGCTCGCGCTCAAGTGCATCTGCCAGGATCGCTTCAGCCGGCTGGAGGTGGTGCCGAACTTTGCGCAGACGCGTTACACCTTTGTCATCAAGGGCTGGGTGCCGCGGCGCCGGGCAGAGGCGCTGGAGCGCCACCTGCACGACGCGTGCGGCGAGTCTGTTGTGGTGCGCCGTGTCAAGCCGCGTGGAGCGGGCACGCCGCCGGTCGTGTTTGACAACTCCGGCGCGGTGCGGCCCTTCGAGCGCCTGCTCTGCCTGCTGCCGCTGCCCAAGTACGGCACCGTCGATCCCAGCAGCCTCGTCGCGATCTTTTTCCCTCCCATCTTCGGGCTCATGCTGGGCGACATCGGGTACGGCCTGTTGCTCGCGTTGCTGGCCTTCGTCCTATACAAGCGGAGCCGCGGCCGTGACGCGCCAAAGGAGTTGGCCTTCGTCTTGGCCGCGTGCGCGTTCTTCACAATCTTGTTTGGCTTCTTCTTTGGCGAGATGTTCGGCAACTGGGGCCACCACATCGGGTTGCGCCCGATATGGCGAGAACGGCTCGATCTGACGGCGGTGAATAAGGGCGAAGCCCTGATGGGATATCTCATCCTGGCCGTGGGGCTTGGCGCGATTCACATGATCTGGGGCCTCTTGCTCGGCGCGATCAGCGCGCGGCGAATCGGCGAACACCGGCGCGCGGTCGATTGCGTCGCGCGGATCGTGGGCCTTTTTGCGCTCTTCTTTCTCGTGGGCCACCTCGTGCACTACCTGCCCCCAGTATTCTTCTCGCTTGGCGTGGCCGGGCTGATCGCCTTCTTCGTGCTCATGATCTATCAGACGTTGCACAACCCCCTCCATGGGCTCATGCTGCCGCTGGAGCTGCTGAGCGCGGCAGGCAACATCCTCTCCTACGCTCGAATCATGGCCGTTGGGCTGGTGTACGTCGTGCTCGCCCTGTTGGCGAACCGGTTCGGCAGCATGATCGACAACGTTGTGATCGCCGCTATCGTGGTCTTTCTCGTGCACGCGCTGAACCTGGCTCTGGGCATTATCGACCCCACGATCCAGGGCCTCCGCCTGCACTACGTGGAGTTCTTCTCGACCTTTTATGTTGGAGGCGGCCGGCCGTACGCACCGTTTAGAAAAGCCGTCCCTGTGTAATCCCGCGCCAGCGCCTGGCCGTTCATGAGACGGAAAGCGAGGCCTCCACGGAAGGCGAAGGCCTTCCGCTCCGGCTGCGACGCGGCGTTTCTTTTATCGGCAGTCCCGACGCTTCGGGACGCCTGGCCCCCAAGAAGGCAGGAACACAATGAACAGGACTTTGGTGTATCTCGCTTTGGCTATCTGTTGTGCGGGTGCGTGGGCGCCGCTGTGCCTCGCGGAGGAGCCGGCTACTCCGGCCGAGCAGGCCAAGCCTGTCAAGGGCGACATTGCCCAAGCGGGCATCGCCCTGGCCGCGGCCCTGGCCGTGGGGCTGTGCGCGCTCGCCACGGGCTTGGCGCAGAGCCGCATTGGCGCGGCCGGCTGTGGCACGATTGCAGAAAGGTCGGAGACGACCGGCATCGTGATCCTCCTCGTGGCCATCCCAGAGACCATGGTCATCCTAGGGTTTGTGGTAGCCGTGGTCATGTTGTTCGTTCTCTAATCCACAATTCCCGCCAACTCGCACGCCCGAGTCGCGCAGGCAACTGTTGCTCGGTGCGCGGCCGCTCGCGCTCCCGTCGCTGGGACTGCGCGCAGAGACCTTTGTCCGAAGGTATTTCGCATGCCCGAAAACGTGGATGAACTCCTCGCCGCGATGGAAGCCGAGGCACAAGCCGAACGAGACGCCATTGTCGCGGAGGCCGAGGCCAAGGCGCGGGACGCGCTCCAGCAAGCCGAGGCCGCGGCCCAAGAGTTGAAGGCCGCCGAATTGGCGAAACTGGAACGCGAAACCCGCCGCAATTCCGAGCGCCTCATCGGAGAGGCCCAAAGCTGCCGACGACGAGCCACTCGCGGCGTCAAGCAAGAGGCCCTCGCGCTCGCGTTCGCGCAGGCGCGCGAACGCGTGGCTGAGCAGCTCCAATCCGGCGATTGCCGCGACGCGCTCCCGGCCATTCTGCGAGAGGTGGCCGATGCCATGGGCCCAGACGCACAGATCCAGGTCGCGGCTCAGGACGTGGAAGTGGCGAACCGGCTCGCGGCCGAGTTGGGCCTGACACAGCCCGTCGTAGCCGCGGGCGACGAGCCTGGAACGGTCGTCGCGGCCAGTCCGGACGGGAAGCGCCGCGTGGACAACAGCATCGCGACGCGGCTGGGCAAGGCGGAAGCGGTTCTGGTCCAAGAAGTCGCCGCGGTGCTCTTCCGCGATCCAAACGCCTAGCCCGCATTTCTCACCAGCCCAAGTGGAGAAACGTGGGAGACGGCTGCCAATGGACGGTATGCCTGCGAATGAGGCCCGTCGATTCATGGACCGTCTGTTGCGAAAGCGAGCGGAAGGGCTGGCCCTTCGGGCGAGCCCAGTCGGGCGCATCTGCTGCGTTGCACGGCACTCGACGTGCCCGAGCACGCCTTCGCACCGTGCGCCTTGCATCTGCACCCGACTGGGCTCGTGAGAAATGCGGGCGAGCGGCATATCCTCCTGTGGCCCACACCATGGGGCTGGCCGCGCTGCCGCGTTGCCAATTCCGTGGCGTGGCGGACGACTGACCATGAGCGCCTACGACTACCTCAACGCACGCGTCCGCGGCATGAGCGTGGCTCTGCTCAGCCGCGAGCTGTACGACCAAGTGCTCGCGGCCGGCAGCATGGACGCGCTCGTGGACGCGCTGCTCAACTCCGACTACGCGCCGGAACTCCGCGAGGCGCTGGCGGAGGGCCGCGGGATCCCGGCGATCGAGGCTGGCCTGCGCGCCAACCTGGCCCGCACGTTCAACAAGCTCCGCAAGATCTCGGAAGGCGAGCCGCACAGATTGCTGACCCTCCAACTCAATTGGTGGGACGTGGCCAACGTGCTCGCTGTGGTTCGCGGGAAGGCCAACAACGCCAGCGAGACGGATATCCTCGCCGCCACGCTGCCAGTCGGCCTGTTCGACGAGGCCCAGTTGCGAGAGCTGGCGAAGCAGCCCGACCTGGAGTTGGTAGCGGACACGCTCACGGATTGGGGCTGTGAGTTTGCGTTCCCGCTGCGCCGCGGCATACTGGCCCATCCGGGGGCGACGGACCTTCCGGCCCTCGAACTCACGCTGCACGACGCCTACTTTGAGTGGGCCTTGGATCAACTCGCTCCAGACGACCCAAACCAAGCGCTATTGCGTATGGCCTTGGGCTGGCGAATTGACATGCTCAACCTCGTGGCTGCACTGCGCGTGGCGCGCGAACGCGAGCGCGGCCGGCAGATCGCCACGCCTGCCCTCATCGGAGGTGGACATCTGCGGCTGACCCTGCTGCACCAAGTGAGCGAGTGCCGACAATTGGAAAAGGCGTTCGAGATCATCGACGGCACATATTTCGCCCCGGCCATCGAGAAGGGCATCCTCACCTTCGGCGAGACCCGCCGCCTCGCGTCCATGGAGCGCTTCCTCGAAACCGTTATCATTGAGGCCGGGTGCAAGCTGTTCCGGCAAAACATGCTGAACCTGTCCGTTGTGCTTGGCTACGTGTGGCGCAAGTACAGCGAGTTCGTCAACCTGCGCATCCTGCTGCGCGGCGCCGCGTACGGCGTGCCGGCCAACATGATCCGTGAGGAGTTGTTCTTTGTCTGACGTGCTCGTCATCGCCGGCCCAGACGTGGGCGCAGGCTTTGCCTTGGCCGGCGTGCAGGTGCAAACCCCGCCCAACACGGCCGCGGCCCGGGACGCGCTCATGCGGGCCGTGGCGAGCCGCGACTACAACGTGGTGATCATCGAGCAGCGATTGCTCGACCAGCTCGACGAGAGGCAACGCACCATCGTCGAGGAGAGCAACCTGCCGCTGGTGGTGTCGGTGCCGGCGGAGATGAAGTGGCAGGACGTGGAGAGTCTTACCGACGATGATTATGTGGCCCGCTTGATCCGTAGCGCGGTGGGCTACCAACTGAACATTCAACTGTGAGCGAGGCTATGGCCGAGCCTTCCAACATCGTTAGCGGCGTCATCGCCAAGATCTCTGGGCCTACTGTGATCGCGCGCGGCGTGCGGGGTGTGCGCATGTACGAAGTCGTGCGCGTGGGCGAGGCAGGGATCATGGGCGAGATCATCCGACTCGATGGCGACACCGCGTTCGTGCAGACGTACGAAGACATGGCGGGCGTGTCCGTGGGGGAACCCGTCGTGGGCACCGGGGCGCCGCTCGTCATGACCCTGGGCCCGGGCCTGCTGGGGCGGGAGTTCGACGGCATCCAACGCCCGCTGACCGCGCTGCGGGAGAGCACGGGCCCGTTCATTGGCCGTGGCGCCTCCGTGTCCCCGCTCGACCTGGAAAAGCGATGGAGTTTCGAGCCCAAGGTGAAGCCCGGTGATAAAGTCGAGGCCGGCGACGTCATCGGACTGGTGCGCGAGACGCCGAGCTTCACGCACAGCATTATGGTCCCGCCCGGCAACGCCGGAGTCGTGGCCAGCATCGAAGCCGGCGAGTTCACTGTGCAGGATACCGTGGCTATGCTTGAAGACGGGCTTCCGCTCTCCATGGCGCACACCTGGCCGGCCAAAACGCCCCGGCCGGTCAAAGGCAAGCTCGACTCAAACGAGCCGTTCGTGACCGGCCAGCGCGTGCTGGATTGTCTGTTTCCGATCGCGTTGGGAGGCGCGGCTTGCCTGCCCGGGGGCTTCGGCACCGGCAAGACCGTGCTCGAACAGTCGCTGGCCAAGTTCGGCGCGGCCGACGTGATCGTGTACGTGGGCTGCGGCGAGCGCGGCAACGAGATGACCGACGTGCTGACGGAGTTCCCCGAACTGACCGATCCGCGAACCGGCGGGCCCCTCATGGATCGCACCGTGCTGGTGGTGAACACGTCGAACATGCCGGTGGCCGCGCGCGAGGCGTCCGTGTATGCCGGCGTGACCATTGCCGAGTATTTCCGGGACCAAGGGTGTGCGGTCGCGCTCATGGTGGACTCCACGTCGCGGTGGGCCGAGGCGCTGCGCGAGATTTCGTCTCGCATGGAGGAGATGCCCGGCGAAGAAGGATACCCCACCTATCTCGCGTCTCGCTTGGCCGCGTTCTACGAACGCGCGGGATGGGCCGAATGCCTGGGCCAGGACGGCCGGCGCGGATCGGTCACCATCGTGGGCGCGGTCTCGCCTCCAGGCGGCGACTTCTCCGAGCCGGTCACCCAGAGCACCATGCGCATCGCCGGCGCGCTGTGGGCGCTCGACTCGTCGCTCGCGCACCGGCGCCACTACCCGGCCATCAACTGGCATCGCAGCTATACGCTTTTCTTCGAGCGCCTTTCGCCTTGGTTCGCTGAGAACGTGAGCCCTGAGTGGCCGCAATATCGCGTGCGGCTGGAGGAGATCCTCCAGAAAGACGCGGAATTGCAGGAGGTCGTCCAACTGGTCGGCCCGGACGCGCTCCAAGACGGGGACCGCTTGGCGCTCGAGGTCAGCCGCCTGATGCGCGACGGGTTCCTCCAGCAGAACGCCATGTCCGACCACGACGCCAGTTGCCCCCTGTCCAAGCAGTGCGGCATGTTGAAGCTGATGCTCGAGTTCTACGACAGGAGCATGGACGCGTTGGCGCGCGACATGCCGTTGCAGCGCATCATCAACGCGGACGTGTGCGAAGACCTGTCCCGGCTCCGCGACACGCCGCCCGCGGAGTTCGAGGCGCACGCGGCCGCGGTCGCGGAGCGGATGGAAACGTTTTTCCAAGATGCTAGCGCGGAGGAGGATACACCGTGAGCGCACCGACGCTGATGCACAAGGAATACAGCGGCGTGCGCCGGGTGTCCGGCCCGCTGCTATTCGTGGAGAGCGCGTCCGACTTGCCGTATTCCGCGGTGGTCGAGATCGTGGCGCCGAATGGCCAGCGTTTCAACGGCCAGGTGATCGAGGTATCCGACGCCCTTGCGGTTGTCCAGGTGTTCGAGCAGACCATGGGGCTGGACGTGGTCAGCACGCGTCTGAGCCTCATTGACAATGAAGCGCGGCTGGCCGTGTCGGAGGACATCATCGGCCGCACGTTCAACGGGTCGGGCAAGGCGATTGACGGCCAGCCCGCCGTGGCGCCGGACGCGTGGGCTCCGTTGTCGGGCACGCCCATCAACCCGGTGGCGCGAGCCAAACCCTACGACTATATCCACACCGGCGTTTCCGCGATCGACGGCTTCAACACGCTCGTGCGGGGGCAGAAGCTCCCCATCTTTTCCGGCTCCGGTTTGCCCGGGAACGAGATTGCCGCGCAGGTGCTGCGCCAGGCGCGCACCACGGGCGGAGACGCGCGGTTCGTGGTCGTGTTCGCCGCGATCGGGATCACCCAGCGCGAGGCGTCGTTCTTCCTCAACGAGTTCGAGCGCACCGGCGCCCAGTCGCGAACCGTCACCTTCCTCAACCTAGCCGACGATCCCACCGTGGAGCGGCTCCTCACGCCCCGATGCGCGCTCACCGCGGCCGAGTACCTTGCGTTCGAGTTGGGCTATGAGGTGCTGGTGGTCATGACGGACATGACCAATTACTGCGAGGCCCTCCGCGAGATCGGCACCGCGCGTGACG
>JAJRTI010000658.1 GCA_024278415.1 Planctomycetota bacterium
CGGCCTGCGGCCGCAACCCTGGGCTAGAAGCCGGAAGCCCGTTGGGCTTCCAAACAGCGTTGCGTCAAGCGGAAACGCTGTCCATTGAACTCGCGCACGTTCATGGGGCCAACGGCTGTTGCAATCGGCTGAAGTGTTACTCTGAATCCCAACGGGATTCCGGATATCAGCCCAGGGGTCGCGAGCGAAGCTCGCAACCCCCGCCAGCGTGAGACCGTAGCTCCGTTTCGATGTCTGTTTTCCCTGCGATTCGCTCAGTCCTGTGTCAGGCGAACTGACAGTGGACCACCAGTACGACTGAAAAGTGGCCCACCGCGGCAGTCGTCGTGCTTGACAGTATTGCCGGGCGGCCATAGACTCCGGAACGCAAAACGCCTGTCGTAGATTTCTGGTGGAAGTGACAATGAAACTTTCCGTCTGCTTTTGGTGGATCTCGGTTCTGGCTCCGCTTGCCTCGGCGACCGAGATGCCGCTGACGAATGAGCACTTGCGTCTGTTGTTCGATGAAGCCCGGGGCTACTCGCTGAGCGAAATCCGGGACCTTGGTTCGGGGCATGCGTTTCTGAAGGCCGACACAACGCCGCTCTGGGAGCTGACGTGGCGCAATACGGCCAACGAAGACGTGCGCATCGCGGCCGACGCGCAGGCCACGCGCTTGGCTCAGCGCGAGGGCCAGACGCTCACGCTCACGTGGTCCAAGCTCAAAGTGGGCGCGGGCGAAGCGACCGTGCACGTGCGGATCGTGTTGCCGCGGCGCAGCGCCCTGTCGCGCTGGTCGCTTGACGTGCAGTGGACGGACAAGGCCCTGCGGCTGTGGGAGGTGGCGTTTCCGCGAGTAGGGGGGATCGCCCGCGGCGGCCCGGGCGACATGCTCACCATGCCCGTGTACTGGGGGCGCTACTGCATGGACCCCGTCGCGAAGCTCCCGCGCTACGGGACCACCTACCCGTCTTCTGGGTCGATGCAGTTCTGGTCGTTCATCTCCAAGGGCGCGGGGCTCTACCTCGCGACGCACGACAACGAGTACTGGTACAAGCAATGGCGCTGGAGCGCGGACGCGAAGAAAGGTGTCGGCCTGTGGCAAGCCGTCCACACCCCGCCCATCCCGACCCCACAGCCGCAACGCTACACCGTGCCGTATCCCATCGTGCTCGGCACGTTCGCCGGCGACTGGCAAGACGCGTGCGCGATGTATCGTGAGTGGGCGCTCAAGCAACCGTGGTGCAAGGAGGGCCCGCTGGCCACGCGCAAGTCGATTGGCGACAAGTTCAAGAACGTCGCTCTCTGGATCAAGTACTACAACGAGCCGGGCAAGGTGCTGCGCGAGTTGTGGGATCACCTGCGCTACCTGCGCGTGCCCATGGCCGTGCACTACTACCGCTATCCCATCGCGGCGTTCGACGACAACTACCCAGAGTTCCTCCCAGCCAAGCCGGGCTTCATGCAGGGGGTGCGCGACATGCAGGCGCTCGGCGCATACGTGATGCCGTACACGCAAGGCTGCATCTGGGATCGCGACACCGAGAGCTGGCGCTTGGAGAACGGCCACGCGGCCGCGGCCAAGCACGTGAACGGCCAGTATTACAAGTGGCAGATCCACGACAACGCGTACGCGTGGATGTGCCCCGCTACGCGCGCGTGGCAGGACAAGGTGTTCGATTTCACGAGCAAGCTCGTGTGGGACTACGGCGTCGACGGGGTGTATCTGGATGTGCTGTCTGCGGGCCGAGCGAAGCCCTGCTACGACAAGGGCCACGGCCACCCGATCCACGGCGGCACATACTGGGGCCAGGGCAACCGGCGGCTCATGGACGCGCTGCGCCGGCGCATTCGGCAGCGCAAGCCGCACGCGTGCTTCACGACCGAGGAAATCTGCGAGGCATACCTCGACAAGTTCGACGCGTTCCTCACGCTCGACAATACCCGCGGCGGGTACCGGCCGCCGGTCATGCTGTTGCCGCTGTTCACCGCGGTGTACCACGACTATGTCATTCAGTACGGCAGCGATTGCGGGTTGTCGCAGCCGACCGGCGACTTCTGCCCGCGGCTTGCGGAGCACTTCATCTGGGGAGCGAAGCTGACGCTATCCGAGATGCGGCCTCCGCTCGTCGCGCAGAAGCCGGAGTCGGCCGCGTACCTGCGCGAGCTATGTCAGTGCTACGACGCAGTAGGCAAGCCATACCTCCTCTACGGTCGTTGGTTGCGCGCACCGAAGCTCCGCGTTCCTATGAAGACCATGCGTGTCGGGAGGCGGCCCGCGGTCAACGTGCCTAAACCAGTCGTGCGGCATTCGCTCTGGCGCGCGCCAGACGGCAGCCTTGGGCTCGTGCTGACGAACTGGGACGCAAAGCCGCACCCCGTCGATCTGACGCTCAAGTTCGCGGACTACGGCCTCAAGGGCGAACACGTGTGGCAGCAGGTTTGGCCCGTGGGCCAGGGGCAGGCGACGCGCGTAACTGGGCAAGCGCGCTGCAAGCTCACGATGAAGCCGCGGTCGGCCGCGCTGTTCGTGCTGTCCCAGCGGCCGCAGCCCGCGCCGGACATGAAGCGCTACAGCGAGGAGCTGCCGTTCATCGTTCTGCGCCGCAAAGGAGACGCATGGCCAACGGCTCAGGCAAAGCCTGGGGAGTTGTGGTATGGACGGGACGCCACGCTCAGCATCGCGGCCGATGGCAAACTCTCGCTCACCGAGCTTCGGTCAGGCAATGACTTCGTGCTGCTGCGCCGGCACGCGGTGCGGCTGAAGCAGGCCGGAGCTGCGGAGGTCGAGTGGGTGGGAGAGGATGCCGTTGCCATTCGTCCGAGAGGCAAGAGACCGCTTGCGTTCGAGAACACGCAGGGCTTCCAGGTGGTGACGCGTGGAGACACGACGTGGATCTCGACCGCGGTCGATCCGGCGAAACTTGCGCAACGGCTGCGACAGGCCGATGCGGAGCTGCGGAGTCTGGCCTCGCGGTCTCCGAACGCGCCGGTCGTGGAGATCGACGCGGCCGCGCGGAAGCTGCGCGCGCTTTCAGCCGCTGCGAGCGCGCGGTGTGGCGCGTGGCTGCGTCTTGCCGTGCCGCCACGGGCGCGGGCTTTGCCGTTCGAGCCCCTGCCGGTGAAGGTCGTGCTGGAGTCGACGACGGACGCGAAGATCGCCTGGAGGCGCCGCCGCGTGGTGCTGGCCGCGAGCCTGCGGAGCCGCATGGCGCGGCTGCGGGCCACGGAGTTCCCGCCGGAAGGCTTCATCGTCGGGGCCGGCATGAAGGCGACGCTGACCGACTACCGCCTGACCGTGGAGGCCCGCGCGCTCGTCGAGCATACGATCACCGTGCGCGCACAAGCGGAGGTGCAGGTAGGGGGGCAAACCTACGTGCTCAGTGACGAGGTGACACTGCCCGTGGACATGCCCCTGCTGTGCGCGCTCAAGCAGCGCCGCGTCGCGGTCGTGGCTGGGCGCGCGGTCGAGGCCAAGTTGTGGGTGCGCAACGTCGCGCCTCAGGCGCTGAGTGTGA
>JAJRTI010000659.1 GCA_024278415.1 Planctomycetota bacterium
ACTCGAACGCGTGGGGCCATTCGGCCCGCGTCTCCTCGTCGTCGCAGATCGCGAGCGTCAGCTCGGTCGCGCCCTGGGGCCCCTCGAACACCTCGGCCACCTCCCACAACCGCGTGCGCACGAACCCGTGCATGGGCTTGTCCGGCGCGTCGGGCCGGCGCGCGAACCAGGGCCAGCACACGGGCGCGCCGCCGCGAATGGGCGTGCCGATCTGGAACTGTGCGTGCTTACTGAGGAACAGCACCGGCTCCGCTCCGGTGGGCTGGAACGACAGCACGTGCGCGCCGAGGAGGCACACGGTCGCGGAGCCCAGCTTATTGCTGATCTCAGCCACGGGCAGGCCGCCCGGGCCTTCGGCAAAGGAGACGTGGCCGTCGATTGCGAACTCTTCGTTGAGGATGTCGATGTGGGTCATTGCTCTGGCTCACGAGAGAAACGCTGATGACAGTATGTCGAAGTGGCGCAAGAGCGCCATTTCAGCGGGATGCAATGGGCAACCAAGGGAGATGGTCGCCTCAGCAGTTTGAATCGGGAGCGCGCCTTGTCCCGCGGCGCTCTGCCAGCCCGAAGGGCTGGAACAATCTAGCCCTGTGCAAGGGCGAACGCCCGCCGCGCTGGGTCGGTGATCCATCGATGGCAATCAACGCTGAAAGCGTTGCACAACGCTAGGCATGTCGCACGCCTTCAGCGTGCTGTTGCGCTGGGCGTGTGGTCCCGGGGCGGCGCTGGGCTAGCATTGTGTCAGCCCTTCGGGCTGAAGGCAGAAGCCCAGCACCGAGGCGGGACGTCATTGCATTTAGCTGAAGTGCCACGCGCAAGAATCACCCCACCGTCTGCCCGCTATCCGCGGACGCAAACACCGCGTCGCAGACTTGGAGCACGCGCACGCCGTCTTCGCCGGACACCAGGGGCGGACGGGCCTCGCGGATGGACGTGATGAACTCCGACAGCTCGGCCGCCCACGTGCGGATGTACTTGTATGAGTTCAGGCGCGACACGGCCTCGCGCTCGTGCGGCGGGTGGCCGTACGTCGCGGGCACTTCGATGGTCGTGGGCAGCGAGTACTCGGGCAGGTTCCGGCTCTCGACGAAGATGTTGGGGCTCTCCCACTCCGTGCGCACGCGGCCCGCGGACCCGATCGCGTCGTACCACCCGTATCGGCCGCCCATGCGCTGCGACGTGACGACCTGCGCGACGACTCCGCCGTCGAAGCGGATCGTGAACATTGCGTCCGCCTCCACGTCCGTGTCCTCGCCGTCCTTCATGTTCACCTCCGCGAACACGCGCTGCACGGGCAGGCCGACGGTCCAGAGCACGAAGTCGAGGCAGTGCACTCCCACGTAGAGCAGCGGCCCGCCGCCGTGGCCGCGCTGGCCCAGCCAACCGCCCATGTTGCCGATGCACTGGCCCGCGATCACGTGGGCCATGTCGCCCACCGCACCCTGGTCCAGGAGCTGTTTCACGCGGATGCGTTCGGCCTGGAACCGCAGCGAGTACCCGACCATGAGGTTGCGCTTGGCCTTCTTCGCCGCGTCGACGAGGGCCTGGCCGTCGGCCGCGTTCAGCGCCATGGGCTTCTCCACGAGCACGTGCTTGCCGGCTTGGATCGCGGCCATGGCCATGGGCTGGAGCTGGTCGTGGATCGTGGCCACGATCACCGCGTCCACGTCGGCCTTGTCCAGCAGCTCCTCCGCGCTGTCGTACGCCTCCTGATAGCCGGTGAGCTTGACCGCGTTGCTCGCGGCCTCGGGCTTGAGGTCCGCGCAGGCGAGCAGTTCGGCCTGGCCGGTCGCGGCCGCGGCCTCGGAGAGGTAACGGCCCTGGCTGCCGCAGCCGATGAGGCCGATCTTCATCTTGTCGCTCATGGTTTGGGCTCCTTGTGTGTGCATAGGCAGGCCGCGGGTTGTACATGATCTGCGCTCCTCGTGCAAGAGGGAGCCGCCGCGCACAGTATTCCCGCATTCCACTCTTCCAGTCTTCCCCTGCCGCCGGATGGCGGCCAGAAACGCTCTTACGAGCGTGCACCAGGCGCAGCGCCTTGCGCTCGATCTCGCAGCGTGATATGTCTGTACGGCCAGTTCACAACGTGTAACGCCCGCATCTGTGTGAGCGAAGGAGGCATCCACGTGGCCCTAAGCGCACCGCGAAGGCTCGACTTGTTCGCGCTCGCCGTTCTGATCCCGGCCCTCTCGACGGCCGCGGGCGCGGATGCGCCCACGCGCTACCCGATTCGCGCGGACTGCATCCGACACGAGAGCGGGCACTGCTACATCGCGTCGATGGACTTCGGCGAGGAGGGCGACAAGGACACTGGCAACAAGTCCATGCTCATGCTCTACGAGGACGGCAAGCCCCTGGGGCCGCCGCGGAGTGTGCACCGGCACATTCGCGAGAAGGGCAAGGGCCGCTACTCGCACTGGACGCGCGAAGGCCTCTACTTCTCAGCTTCCGACAACACTGACCCGCGCACCAACGGCCGCAAGTACGAGGTCGCGTCCAAGAACCCCAGGAGCACGCTGGGCGGCGTCGCCCGGTTCCCTAGCACGCCGCGCAAGCACGTGGAGATAATCCGCGGCAGCAAGCGCGAGTATGCCATCGAGATGCGCGGCACGCTCGACATGGAGAACACGCGCACGCTCGCCAGCAACAACTGCTACATCACGTTCCAGCCCAACGTCTCGCTGACCATCGAGAACACCGGCGACGCGCCGGTCGTGAACCCGCGGCTGGTCATCAACGACCGGGGCGACTGGTACACGCTCGACAGTCTGCTCGCGGAGTTCACCCGCGGAGCGAAGACGGACCAGGAGAAGGTGTACTTCATCTGGCAGAGCATGCGCGAAAACCTCTACCACGAGACCCCGCTCTTCGGCGACTCCGAGCCGCACGACCCGGTGAAGCTGTTCAACATCTTCGGCTTCAACCTGTGCGACGACGCGGGCAACGCGGGGTGTTCGCTCTTCTATCATGCCGGGTTCACCAAGTCCAAAAACCGCGCGTTGCGAGGCCACGTGCAGTGCGAGGCGTTCGTGGATGGCGCGTACGAGTTCATGGACGTGGACATGGACTGCTTTTACCTGGACCGGGAGAACGAGCGGCCCGTGGGCGGCGACGTGCTCGCGCGGGATCACGACTTGGTGCGCCGCGAACTGAACTACGGCCCCGTCGTGTCCCGATTCACCAGCAGCGACGCGCCGGCCGCTTTGTTCGGTCCGGATGACCGGCGGTTCGATGCGCGTCTGCGCGGGCACGAGATCGCGTACACGCTGCGCCCGGGCGAGAAGGCCGTGTTTCGGTGGGACAACATCGGCAAGTACTGCGCGGAGAACAAGCCGCGCGCGCATCGGCCGAAGTACTACGGCAACTCGAAGTTTGTCTTCCGCCCGCGTATCGAGCTGGCCCGCGTCAAGGCCGATGCAGAAGCGATTGTCGATGTCGCGCCAGCAAAGGAGAAAGGTGCCGGCCTGGCCGGCCAGTCGCGCAAGGCCCATGTGACGTACGCGATCAAGGTTCCTTACGCCATCTGCGGGGGGACTGTCCGAGCACAATTCTCCGGCACCGATGCGAGTGACAAGTTCTCGATCGCACTGTCGCTCGATGGTAAGACTTGGAAGGAGCTGTGGACGAAGCAAGGCGGGGGCGGCCATGCCGCGAAGGTGGCTCTGGACGCGCACATGGAACTCCTGCGGCGGCCGGCGAAGTACGGCTACCGCGTTCGCGTGGGCCTTGGCTCAGGCAGGCGTCCCGGCAGTGCGACGCTGCGCTCCCTGGAGATCGAGACCGACGTGCTGGCCGCGCCGGTGTCGCTGCCGCGGCTTCGTCTTGGCGCGAACCGGGTCGTGTACACCGACGCCACCAACGGCCCCCACCAGGTGCGCATCACCCATGAGTGGAAGGAGGCCGACGCGGTCAAGCCGCTGCCGCCGGTGGACAAGCCGACCTACCCACCGCCCGGCGCGGAGATCCGAGACTCAATCGTGGCCTTCTCTTGGCCGGGGACCCAGGCCGCGGACCGCTACCACCTCCAGGTGAGCCGTCGGCCGGACTTCCGGTATCCCTATCGCACGAGCTTGGACGTGATCATTCCGACGACGAAGTGGGCCGTGCCGTACACGGGCATCTTTAGCCCGGACACGGCCTACTACTGGCGCTTGCGCTGCCGAGACCGCTGGGGGGTGTGGGGGCCGTGGAGCGCGACCTGGCGGTTCACTTGGCGCGGGCCGCGCGTGCCGGTGGGCGTTCGGGCCAGTGTGCAAGGGCATACCGTGACCCTCCATTGGAAGCCCAACCCGGCCGGCGAGCGCCCGGTCAGGTATGAGGTCTACGGGAGCGACGAGAAGGGATTCTCGGTGCACAAGGGCGAGCACACCGTGCCTGGCCGGGGCAAGGTTCCCGGCAACCTCCTCGCGGAGACCACGGACACGTCGATGGTTGTGGCCGGCCCCGGGGCCGTTGCGGCCAACGCGAACAAGGTGTTCTACCGCGTCGTCGCCATCGACGCGAACGGCACGTCCAGCGGCTGCTCCGACTACGCGGAACTGCCCCACCCATTCGTGTACACCCAGCCCGTAGCGCAGGCGCGTGTCGGGAAGCCGTACGCCTATCAGGCCAAGAGCCTGCACTCGCTAGGCGACTACCAGTGCAAGCCGGACCCCGCGAGCAAGCAGGGGCAATACGCGTACAAGTTCTGGGACATCGAGCAGCCTATGTTCAGGCTGCTCAAGGGCCCGAAGTGGCTGCGCGTGGACGCGAAGAGCGGGCTCTTGACCGGGACGCCATCGCCTGAGCACATCGGCGCCGCGCGTGTGGAAGTTGAGGTCACGAACCAGTTCAAGGGGCGCGGGGTGCAGGCCTTCGACTTGACGGTGGCGCGGTAGGGGGGCGCCTCCTGTCCGCTGATGCCCTTTCCCCCTCTGGGGGAAGGCTGGGACGGGGGCTTGCGCTCCCCTCGCCCACAGGGCGAGGGAAACGCTCAGATAAAGTCGTCCGTTCCCCGGGCCTGGGGGCTGAAGAGATAGGACAGCAAGTGGGCCCCCAGCCGCAGGAGCCCGAGCGGCCGGTTCCAGTACCGGCCAAGCACGTGTAGCAGGTGTGTGGGGCTCAAGTAGAAGCGCTTGTAGAAGCGGCTTTCCCACTGGTAGTACAGCGCCTCCCGCTCTGGGTCCGGCACATCCAGATGAAAGGGGAACAGGCTGAAGTCGAGTTGGTCCTTGAACTGTTCGAAGAGCGTCGTGCCCGGCCAATACTGGAGTCGTGTGACAAGCACATAATCGAGGCCCGCATCGAGGGCCAAGCGAATGCTGGCGTCCACGTCTTCCTCCGTCTCGATTGGAGCGCCCACAATGAAGAAGCCGAGCATCTCCATGCCGTGTCGTCGCGCCGCGGCAAGGCGCGCGGCCACGTCTTCGACCGTGTACTGTTTGCAGTAGTAGTCGAGCATCTTTTGCGACCCGCTCTCGATGCCGATGTAGAGGCGCACGCAGCCGGCGGCCTTCATCGCGGCGAGCACGTCGTCCTCGATTCGGTCCGCCCGCGTGCGGCAGGTCCATCTGAAGTGCAGCCCGCGCTCGCGCATGCCGCGGCAAAGCTCGATGACCCAGTCCGAATCGGCGGTGAAGGTGTCGCCAAAGAATCGCAGGCGCCGGATGCCGTGGTCGCGCCACAGGGTCTCCAGTTCGTCGAGCAAACTGGGCACGGAGCGCTTCTCCAGCTTGGCCCCGTACGACGTGACACAATAAGCACATGGGAAAGGGCACCCGCGAATGGCCATCACTGGCGCGATGTTGCTGCCAATCAAGGGTTCGCCATACCTGGACAGATCGAGGAGCGACAGGTCCAGCCATGGCAGCGCGTCCAGGTCGGCGATGCGAGGCCGCGGCGGGCCGACGACGATCTGGCCCGCCGCGGCCCGCGTGGCGAGGCCGGCGATGCCCGCGGGCGATTCTCTCCGGGCGCGGCGGTCGAACAGTTCGGCCAACGTCAGTTCCGGCTCGTGCATGAGAATGCCGTCAACGGATGTGTGGCGCAGCACCTCCTCAGGGCTGATCGTGGGCAAGTAGCCGCAGCACAGGACGCACAGATCGGGGCACTCGGCCTTCAGCATGTCGAGGACGCGCACATCCTCGGGGAACGTGCCGTACCCGATGAGCGACACGAGCACGTCTGGGGCCGCTTGCCGCACAGCCTCGATGGTCTGCGCATCGTCGAACCCGCCGGCGACCGCGTCGATGAGTTGGACGTCGGCCTTGTTCCATCCGCGCATGGCCGAGCCCAGATAGGCCAGCTCGACCGGAGGCATGAGGAACCCCTGCGCGTAGTACGAGCATTGGTACTTGCGGATGACGGGCCGGGGGTACGGCAGGTTGAGGAGGAGGAGGCGAGTCGGCACGAATGAACCTTCCTTTGAATGAGGCCGCGGCGTGCGGTGAACCAGAGAGGGATCGCCGCGCAATCAGCGCCGGGACTTGGCGTGTACTTGCTTCTCCAAAACGGACGCGACGAAGCGGCCCACTTCGATCCGCCGCCGCGGTACGAGGGAGAATCCGTAGGGCCCACAGTCGAGCGGTTCGGTCGGAACCGTTCCCGCCAGGCCTTGCTGCACGACGTAGTCGCCGTGCTTGGAGACCGCCGCAAGGATGGCGTCGACGTTGGGCGTGTCCGGCACTTCAGAAACCTTGCGCTTGGAGAAATAGTAGCACGGCCCGGCGTCGGTTACCGACCACATGACGACCTTGTCCGCGGGCACGTGCTTGGCCACCCACGTGGCCGCGATCAGCACCGGCGCCCATGAGTCGTGGCCGTAGCACTGGACCAGTGCGGCCCGGCCCGTGTTGGGGCCCTTCGCTGCCGGCAATGCGGCATTCAGCCAGACGAGGCGCGCGGTGAGGAGCGCGTTGGTCACGAGCACCACGCACACGGCCGCCGCGGTGGCCGCCCGGGGCCGGGCCGTGAGCCCTGCCGCGGTCCACTGCGCGCCGCGGAGGAAATAGAAGGCGAGGATGGGGATCAGGGGCACAAGGAACCGATCCTCGATGGGCGCATACGCGAGGATCATGGCCACGTACACCAGCACGAAGCACTCCATTGGCGTCCACTCGCGGAGCAGGGACCGGGCGAATCCGATGAGCACCAAGCCCAGCAGCGGCAAGCCGATAGCCCACGCCACCGCGGCGTGCCGCTTGAGGGCGCGGGCCAAGGAGTTCGGCAAATCGGCCTGGGCAAAGGGGAAGCAGTCGCCGTCGAGGTACAGCAGGAAGCCGCCAGGCAGCAGCACGCTGGGCACGCTCTCGACCAGCTTGGGCACGTTGCGGACCACGCGGCGGGCCATTTGGGCCGGGGAGATGGCGCCTTAGCGCTTCAACTGGCCGGCGACCGACGGGCCGCCGCCGCGGTAGCGCCGGAACGTCTCGCCGAGGTGGCCTACCCACGGCGTGTCGCGCGTGGCCGACCAAATCAGCCATGGCGATGCAAGCGCGACGGCCAGCATCGCCACGACGATCCCGTCGCGAAGACGCTTCTGGGTCGTGAGCCACAGGAAGGCCGTGGGGATCAGCGCCACTCCCGCCATGCGCATGAGCATGGCGAGTGCAATGATGAGACCAGCCCACGCGTGCCGCCACGTGATCCAGCGGCCCGTCGTCTGGGCGGTCCGCTGGATGGCCGAGAGAGCAAGAAGGAACAGACAGACGAAGGGGATCTCCGCCAGCACGACCGTGCTGAAGGACAGCACGAGCGGGTTCAGCGCGACGAGCGCAGCCACCGCGAGCGCGGACGCGGCGCCCACACGCTTTCGGAACGCAAGGAAGGTAAGCCATATGGACAGCACCCCGAACGCCGCGGGCAGCGCCTTGGCGGCGGACAAGCTGTGGGGGAATGCCGCGGCCACGGGCGCCAGGAGGATCGGCAGCAGTGGGGGGAAACGCGCCTCGTCAGACTCCGGCACGCGGTACGTGACTCGGTAGCCTTCGCCTTCGGCCAGCGACTGGCCCAAAAAGAAGTAGCGAACGCTGTCGCCGATAGTGCTCGGATAGCCGTGGATGGTCGCGACACAGCATGCGGCGAACAGGAGCATCAGCACGACGAGCCCGGCCACGACACGTCGATGGCGTGGGCTTGAGTTGGAGCGGGGCTGCGCACCGGCGGCCTGTTCGTCATGCTCTGTCGTGTGTTCTTCTTCAACCATGGTAGGGCCTTAGGCTGTGACACGTCCGCGCGGTGCGCGGATGTTCGGAGCGGAACGCCTTCGCGTTCCGACGGACGGCGAGGGCCGTCTGCTCCTCTTGGGTTGCGGCCGCCACATCGTATCGCCCAAGGCCACAGGATGGCAAGGCCATTGAGCCAGCCGGCGCGCCCGCGAGGGTTGACAGGCAGGACGGCGGCAACTATGCTCACGCCGCGTCTGCCACTCGCTTCGCCTCCCAACGCTCAATAGGAGAACCGCGCCGTGAGTACAAACCCATCGCCATGCGTCGTCTGCTGGTCCGAAGGCACCGCTCCGGAGGACGTCTTCCCCAGCGACATCAACACGGCCGTGGCCGAAGGTCTCGTCGAGGCCCTGCCCAACTGGGAGGTAGTCGTGGCCGGCATCGACCAGGCGGCCCAGGGTCTGCCCGACGAGTTGCTCGGCCGCTGCGATGTCCTCGTCTGGTGGGGGCACCAGCGGCACGGCGATGTCGAGGACGCGCTCGTCGACAAGATCGTCAAGCGGGTCACAGAGGATGGCATGGGCTTCATCGCTCTGCACTCCGCGCACTTCGCCAAGCCCAACATCGCGCTCATGAGTCAGATGGCGACCGATCCTGAGTTGCTCAAGCAGGTGCGACCCGAGGGGCGAGTTGCCGCTTGGGGCGCATACGTGGGCGACAGCGTCGAACTCACGGTCATCGCCACGGACGCGGGCCATCCGATTGCGCGCGGAGTGCCTGAGCGGTTTACCATCGCACACCACGAACGATACAGCGATCCCTACGCGGTGCCGCCGGCCGAGGCCATTGTCTTCGAGGGAGATGCCAAGCTCAAGGACGGCGAGATCGACCACAGCCAGCAGGGGTTCTGCTGGACTATCGGCAAGGGCCGGATGTTCTACTTCCAGGCCGGGCACGAAACCGACCCCGTCTTCTACGACCCCAACGTGCGCACCATCGTGGCCAACGCGGTCACGTGGGCCGCGCTCCAGTCGGCGAGGCCGTGAGGCTGGCGCAACGCGCCCTCCGCGGGCAACGTGCTGATCACGGGGCGAGAGGTGCACGAGCGCGAGGTGGGCTGGGTGCTTGACCAGATCCCCGCGGGCGCGCAGTACTTCATCACCATCGACGTGGACGGCCTCGACTCGGCGATCCTACCCGCGTGCAGCCACCCGGAGCGCTGGGGGGGGGGAGAGAACCCGCAGATATCCACAGCGTAGGTATCAACGGAACTCAAGCTGAACATGCGGCCATATGAGGATGGCATTCGCGGTACGGCGAACACAAGGCCGGTGAGGCCGACGCAATGCCATTGACTCAGGGAACTCCGTCCGCAGGATCCACGATGCATTGGCCAGGGCAGACTCCGTGGTCAGCTTTAGCTGGCCTTTCTGAGCGCCACCAGATTTATCTGGTGGTGAGCATGGCACTCGATTCAACTCGATGAGGAGCCTGCTTCAGCAGGACTTCTCTTGCTGCTGCAAGCGAATCGAGAAGCCGCGCTCAAGCGCGCTCCAGCCAATGAAGCGAAGACTTGCTGTCCACCACGTGAACGTGGTGGCAAGGCAGGGAGCCAGCTAAAGCTGGCTAAGCTGGCTGAATCCCGGTACTCCAGCAGAACGATCGAGATGACCACACGTGCCGCGCTTTGCCTTTAGAGCCACTTGCAAAACCCCAGTTGTCCTGCCTGTGCTGTGGCGCCGCGTTTGTAGTAGGCCCGTGAGGGCCTTCCGCTCGGGTGGCGAATCGCCAGCGGCGCAGAGGGCGCCCTGACGGTCGCCACTACAAGCGGAGCGCTCCCGCGCTCGCATCTCGGCGACGCCGCGTTCGACACCTCCGCCATGCAGGATGTTAGGCGCGAGGCCTCGGCCTAGTTGGGGTTTTGCAAGACGCGAGTAGGGTGTTCCGAAGACACACGGTGTGCGCGACTTGGTGCCGGGTCGGAAGTTCCATACCCCCCAACAGCGGTTCGCTTGGCACGACCGCCACCTCCTCATGTTCGAGATTGACTGAGTAGCTGCCGCCGCCATGGAATATGAGGATCCCATCGTCCCTGAGCTTCTGGAGCGACTGGCGGAGCTTCGGACGGACATGACGGTTTCGTGGGAAGCGCTCCTGGAGTGCGTCCACATAGCCATAAAGATCTGCAAGGACAAAATGGACCTTGCCGCTCGCAGTCACGAGGTCCAGAACGCAGCCCGGCACTGCCTGTTTCCACGACCAGTCGCGCATTGTAAGATTCTCTCTTGCTCAAGACACAGCAACTCTGGATTGGTACGTCGGATTCCTTTGATGCGCCTCCAGGGAAGCCCTGCAATTGGATGAAGTCGTAAGCCAATTCCAGTCCGTCTCTCGGTCAAGTCGTTTCCTGCGCGTTCTGGGCTGTCCAAGGTGAAGATGCGAGTGGCAATCGACATGATTGGAGCCGCGGCCCTGTGCATCACAACGAGTATACCGGATGCCCCTGTCCTGGCCCGAAGAAGATGAGGTCGACCACGAACGCGATGGTGAGGCCCGTGAAGTAGCCGATGATGAGGCCGAGGAAGAACGGCTTGAAGCGGTTGTACCACTTGAACCCGCCGGTCTTGACGATGGAGAGCTTGAGAAGCCACGCGAGGAAGAGGCTGAACGCGATCATGCGCGTGGGGTGCGTGGACGCGATGGTCATGCCGATGGGGTGCAGCGGCCACCACGGGAAACGGTAGTGGAGCTGCGTGACCACGAGCATCGCGGCCGCGCCGATGCCGAAAAAGAGCAGCCGCTTCCAGTCCGCGGGCTCCGGGTTGGCCATCTTCTGCACGGTGTGGTGGTAGGGGATCGTGCAGCCCCCGCGGAAGGCCCAGCCCATGAAGTTCTGCGCGCCGTAGTGGTAGCCGGCGAGCAGGTGGTACACAATGGTCGTGGGCACCGCGACGAGCAGCGCGAGCACGAGCGCGCGGCGCATGTGCCGGCCAGGGATGTGCAGCACGTCGGCCAGCTTGCCCGCGTGCGCGACGACCGGGAGGAAGAAGAAGACCGTGTGGATCCACGAGTACGTGAGCGCGATCGTGGTCATGCTCGACGCGGCGATGTTCGCGGTGCCGATGGTGTGCGTGGCGAAGCTCTGCGCGGTGAGCGGCGCGCGGCAGAAGACGATGCCGCATTGCACGACGATGCGCGTGAGCCCGAGGAAGATGATGTACGCGGCGAAGAGGAACGCGACCACGACCTTCCACTCCATGCCGGCCTCGTGGAGCATGACCGATGTGAACACCAGGCCGAGCCCTAGGCCGCACCAGGCGAAGCGGTAGCTGAGGATGGTGTCGTCTTGGTGTCTGGGGAGGCGACGCGGTCCGCGTCCCCCCTCGCAGGGGGGACCACAGGGGGGGCGGCACGAGACGGCCGAAGGGCTCGCGCTGACGCTACCCCCCCCTCGGTTCCCCCCCTTGAAGGGGGGGATTGCGGCTTCCGCATTGCGTCCCCACGCGTCGCGCCAGGTCGAGCGCAGATGGCCCCGCGCCATCCACAGGCCCCAGAGCACCATGCCAGTGAGCGCGCCGAAGCCTTGCCAGCCCATGCTCGGCGAGCCGGAGCAGTAGATGTCCGCGCGGCCGATGCGGAAGCCGACGCGGTTGTAGATGCCGATCTGGACGACGCCGAGCAGGTAGAACGCCCACACGCTGAAGAGCACGTCGAGGTTGACGAAGTAAAGGAAGCCGATGATGGGCACGATGATGTAGAGCCGCACGTGGGGGAACGCGCGCGCGAGCGCGAGCCAGCCCCAGTCGAGTTTGACCTTCGGGAACATGGGCATGAAGAACGCGCCGATGTTCCACACGACGATAAAGCACGCGATGCCGAAGCCGAGCCAGAAGAGGCCGTTGCGGGCGAAGGGGGGGGCGGGGTTCGCGTCGTCGCTCGTCTCGCACATGGCGAGCGGCGCTTCCATGAGCGGAAAGCGCAGGCGTTCGTGGTCGGCCCACTGCCGGTGCAGCAGCACCGCGAGGCACGCGCACACGAGGAACATCGCGCCGAACAGCAGCAGCCACCAGAAGAGCGGCACGACCCACGCGCTCCACGGGATCGCCCCCCCCGCGGGCAGGCCCGCGAAGAAGTTGCCCATCGCGTTGTCCGCGTTTGCCGGCACGAGCCAAGGAGGAATGTGCTCGAACAAGAAGTCGGCCCAGCGGTTTTCCGGCGACGCATAATAGTAGGGCGCGGCAATGACCGCGAGGAGGAACGCACCCAGCCCGTCGCCAGACACCGCGGTCGTCACGAGCCCCATGACGAAGATGATGGCCATCTCTTGCGCGGAGAAGAACGGCCGCGGGCCGAGGAGCTTGGCCGCGGGGTTGACGCACCCGCTGAGGATCATGAGCACCAAAATCACGCCGAACGGCAGGAACTCGCCGTCCAGGAGCGACGAGCCCATGACCTGCCGCGTGTGGATCGCGCCGATGCAGACCGCGCAAGAGAAGAACGCGCCGGCAATGAACGCTCGCGGCCGGAGGACCGGAGGCGCTACGTCGTCCGGGTTCGTTCGCTCATCGAGCAACCTTCGGGATCCTTACTTGTATCAAGCACACCGATGGTGATGATTAAGGCGGCGGCGATGTTCATGGCGCGCTACTTCTTCCCCAATAGCTCTACGATCGCCCCCAGCTTGCCGGTGCTGTCGATGTAGCGGTAGCCCCCGCCCTTGAAGTCGCCGCGCTGCTGAAGCGGCATGCCCTTGGCCTCGAACATCGCCACGTGCCTGTCCATGTCCTCGACGCGGAACGCGATGTGGTGGATACCGTCGCCGTGCGCGTCGAGGAACTCTTGCCACGTGCTCGGCCCGCCGACTGGCTCGATGAGTTCGATGCTGAGGTTGTCCATGTGGAAGAAGGCGAGCTTCGCGCGGCCGTCGGTCGGCTCGCCGCGGTAGCAGGCGTTGGTTTCCTCTCTTGGCGCGGTCCGTTGCCACTGGGGCACGTCCACGCCGAGCAGGCCGGCCCAAGCTTTTGCCGTGGCTTCGACGTCGCGCACGACGATGGCGACTTGGGTGACCGTGCGGGTGGTGAGCGTGTCTGGCATGGTGAGTCCGTCTCCTTGGTGCATTGGCTCAGGCTTGGGCGGGAATACACGCGCAAAGGGGGTGGATGGAGACGCGGTCGAGGTCTGCTGCACGACGGATGATCTCCGCGAGCGCGTCGCAGTTCTGCTGGGCCCGGGCAGGGGCGAACATCTCGCCGCTTTCGCTACAGAACAGATGCCAAGGATGCAGTGCGAATTGGAACACGCCGCTGGGATAGGCGCGGGCGAACCATTTGGCCGCGGCGACGTATTCGTCTGGCGTGCGCCGGCTCTCGAACAGCGGCCACAGGTAGCTCGTCATCTTCTTGCCGCGCACGTCGCGGAACGACAGCAGCGGCGCCTCCCAGACTGAGCTGCACACGCGGTAGGGCTTCGGCTCGCCATCGTCCGTCGTCAGCTCTGGGCTTTCGCCCACGCGAATCGGCAGGTCATGCGTCATAGACGAATCGTACGTGAATCCGAGTTCGGCAAGCACATCGAGCACGACGTCGTCCACGCGCGTGTACGGCGCGCGGAAGCCTGTGGGCTCAGTGCCTGTGACCTGCGCGATGGTTTCCCGCGCCTCGGCGATGACGCCGCGGATCTGGTCACGCGAGAGCTTGATGCCCGACACCTGGCCCAGGAGGTCCTCGTGCCGCCGCGCGTGGCAGGCGATCTCGTGGCCCTGGCAGAGCGCGGCCACGTCGAGTCCGCGGTCGGCCAGGGCCGCGGCGGTGCGCGATTCGAGGAAGACGGTGCTTGGCTCGCCGGCTTCGCGCAGCACGTCCATGGCCGCGGCGAACCCCTGCTCAGCCGCGTCGAAGCGCGCTTGCCCTGCCTCCACCGGCGGCGAGACCGCGTCGATGCGGCCTGGCACGGGCACGTTTGCGTCGGGGTCTACATCGAGTGTGATGGCGAGGATCATGGGAGAGTTGCTCGTGCTGCGTCATGCCTGTGTTGCCGCACCGCTTGCGGCAGAGGGTGCAGGAGATGAGGCCACCGCGACAGCAGCCGGATAACGCCGCGCTTGTAGTAGGCCCGTGAGGGCCTTCTGCTCGGTGGCGGTTCGCCATTGGAGCAGAGGGCGCCCTCACGGTCGCCACTACGAGCGGGTGGCTCCCGCGGTCGCACTGCGGGGGCGCTCGCGAATCGCGCGGCATCACAGCCGTGACCCGAAGGCGGCACACCTCAACACTTTCGGGCGGTCTCAAACTATGGGTGCAGGTCTGAACGTACGTAGTAAACTGGGCGTTCATTCCCGTGGTGCGCCGGCGCAGAATGCACATGCGCCGAAGGCGCATCACAACATAGCCCAGTGCAAGCTCGTTCGGTCGCGTCAGCGGGCGAACGAGC
>JAJRTI010000660.1 GCA_024278415.1 Planctomycetota bacterium
CCCCCTGGGAGGGGGGACGGGGGATCGTCCCGCAGTTGCGGGGTCCCCAGACGCCAGAGCGGAACGCACTGACGTGCGTGCTACCAGCGGGGGGGGAGCGCTGGCGGAAGCCGTTCGGCTACCCTCTGCTGCCCCCCTGTGGTCCCCCCTGGGAGGGGGGACGGGGAATCGTCCCGCAGTTGCGGGATCCCCAGACGCCGGAGCGGAACGCACTGACGTGCGTGCTACCAGCGGGGGGCGGGGCTCCAAACAGTATGCGTCATAAGTTCATGGCGCGTTCCCACACGCGGCGCACGTAACCGAGGTTGTGCTTCATGCCGACCTGCGGCTCGGGCAGATGGTCGTACCAGTACTTTTCGTATTCGTCAGACAGGTAGCCGTCGTAGCCCTCGCGCTTGAGCGCGGCGAGCGCAACGGGCCAGTCGACCTCGCCTTGGCCCATGAGTTCGCTGTGCCGCTGCTCGCGGTCGTCGTGGGTGTAGGACCAGTCCTTGACGTGGCAATGCCGGATGTAGGGCGCGCACATCTCCACAGCCTCTTCCGCGTGCTCCTCGGCCGCGTAGTGGATCCAGGCGTAGTCGAAGAGGATGCCCACGTTCGGCCGGTCCACGGCTTCGATCATCTTCACGGTCTCGGCCGCGGTGAGCGTGAGGGAGCCGATGTGCGTTTCGATGCAGATCGTGACGCCCTTGGCCGCGGCGTAGTCCGCGACCTCCTGGACGCCTTCGACCGTGCGAGCCCATGTGATCTGGTGGTCGAACTGCTCGGTCGGCATGGGCCCGCCATACGAGCGCAGGCGCGTGCAGCCCAGGTCGGCCGCGATGTCGATCATTTTGCGCATGCCGGCCATCTCGCTCTCGCGCTGGGCCGGGTCGACGTAGTTCTTGTAGTACGGCGTGAGGCAGGCGATCTCCAGGCCAAGCGACTGCGCCCTCTCGCGCACGCGCTGGCCCCATTCGGGCGTGTACGCGTCGGGGTTCAGCAGCCCGTCGCCCGCGCAGCGGAACTCGATGCCGTCGTGTCCGATGCTGGCGAAGAACTCCATCGCCGCGAATGCATCCATCTTGGGCGTGCCCATAGTGTGGCCGCAGGTTTTCATGATTGGCAACTCTCAGGTGTGGCCGCAGCAGAAGTTGGGGGCGTGAACAGGCTCAAGAGGTTACGTCCCCAGTGCCGTTTGCGCAAGGCCCCAGACGCCTACCCGAGCGCCTTCAGCTCTGTGAGCGACGTTCCTTGACATAGAAGCCTGTGCAAGCGAGAATAGCATCCAGTTCAAAAGCGTAGTCCATATTGCGATGTGTGCCTGGAATGAGGCAAGCGAGATGACGACTGTAGAGATCAAGCTGGATGACGGGGCGCTTGCCCGAGTCGAACGGGCCGCCCGCGAAAAAGGCCTGCCGATCGGCGATTTCATAGCGAAGCTCATTACGGAGGAGGCAGCGGCTCTGGAGAGAGGCGATGTGTTCATTGGCATGCTGGCTGACGAGCCAGAACTCGCTGACGCCATCGCTGAGGATGCCATGAGGGCACGCGAACGGGATCCGCTCAGGGGGTAGTGGCATGGAGGCATCTCTGCTTGATACGGATATCTACTCCGAAGTCATGAAGGGCAAGGACCCAAACGTCGTCAGAAGGGCGAGGGACTACGTTCGGGAGTTCGGTCGGCATACGGTCTGTGCTATCACGGTGATGGAGGTCGTCAAAGGGCTGCAACTGCTGGAACGTGAAGACCGGATCCAGCGGTTCATCGGCGAACTCTCGGCATTGGACGTGCGTGTCATCGATAGCCAAGCCGCAGTGAGTGCCGGCCGCATCTACGCGGACCTCCAGAAAGCCGGTAGGACTGTGGGCCGGGCGGACCCCATGATCGCCGCGGTGGCACTACGAGACAACCTTGAACTGGTGACGGGGAATCATGGCCACTATGTCCGCATCCAGGACATGGGGTACGGCCTCAGGCTCGCGAACTGGCGGGACGTCTATTCTGCCAAACGCTAAGTGCTTTCTGAGGCGCCCATGTCCATCCTCGACGACCTAACCGACCCGCAGCGCGAAGCCGTGACGCATATCGACGGCCCGTTGCTCGTCGTTGCCGGAGCCGGCAGCGGCAAGACGCGCGTGATCACGCGGCGCGTGGCGTATCTCATCGAGCAGGGCGTGAGCCCATTCAACATCGTCGCGATCACGTTCACCAACAAAGCCGCGGGCGAGATGAAGGAGCGCGTGGCCGAGATGTGTCCCATCGAGGGCATGTGGATCTCCACGTTCCACTCCATGTGCGCCCGCCTGTTGCGCCGGCACGCGGACCGGCTGGGCTACACCTCGTCGTACACGATCTACGATTCCGCGGACCAGCTTGCGTGCATAAAGGAGGTGCTGCACGCACTCGAAATCGACCAGGAGACGCTGCGGCCTGCCGCGGCCGCGGGCTACATCAGCGACCAGAAGAACGCGTTCGTATCGGTGCAGAAGGCCGTCGAAGCCGCGTCTCGATGGGAAGATGAACTCCGGGCCAAGGTCTACGCGGGCTACCAGAAGCGCCTGGCCGCGAACAACGCGATGGACTTCGACGACCTGCTCGTGAACATGGTCCATCTGCTTATGCAGCACCCGGACATACTGGAGCGCTACCAGCGCGCGTTTCAATACATTCTCATCGACGAGTACCAGGACACCAACCATTGCCAATACATGATCGCCCGGTTGCTCGCCCAAGCGCACCAGAATATCTGTGCGACCGGCGACCCCGATCAGTCGATCTACGGGTGGCGGGGCGCGGACATCCAGAACATCCTCGACTTCGAGAAGGACTACCCCAACTGCAAGACCGTCACGTTGGATCGCAACTATCGGAGCACCCAGACGATCCTGTCCGGCGCGGATGCCCTCATCGAGAACAACTTGAGCCGCAAACCGAAGCGGCTTTGGACGGACCATGGCGCGGGCGGGCCGATCCGTGAACTGCTCGTGGACGATGAGGTCGCGGAGGGCGACCACATCGCGCAAGTCATCATGGACATGGTCGAGGACGGCGCGCGGCACGGCGACGTGGCAGTGTTCTACCGCGTGAACGCGCAGTCCCGCGCAATCGAAGACGGGTTGCGCCGGGCGAGCATCCCCTACGAGATTGTCATGGGCGTCGAGTTCTACCAGCGCCGTGAAGTCAAGGACGTGCTCGCGTACCTGCGGCTGTGCGCGAACCCCGCGGACAACGTGAGCTTTCTGCGCATCGTGAACGTGCCGACCCGGGGCATCGGCAAGAGCACGATCGAGAAGATCAAAGACTTCTCAGAGCGCATGGGCTTGAGCCTGCTCGAAGCGGTTCGCCACCCCGACGTGGCAACGGTGCTGTCGGGCCGGGCGCGCACGAGCGTGCAGAAGTTCGTGGATTTGATCGACGGGTTCGTCGCGCGGCCGCAGTCGCCGGTGGAGCCGTTTGTGCACGAAGTCATCGACAAGTCTGGCTATCTCAAGCACCTGGGCAAGGATGCTGATGCCGACGACCGGATTGCGAACGTGATGGAACTCGCCTCGGCTGCGGCCGAGTTCGACCGCGTGCACGGCGAGGAGGCGACGCTCACCGCGTTCCTCGAGGAAGTGGCGCTCGTGAGCGACGTGGACGAACTGGACGAGAGCACGGACAAGGTGCATTTGATGACGCTGCACGCGTCTAAGGGGCTCGAGTTCCCCATTGTTTTCATTGCCGGCGTAGAGCAAGGGATGTTGCCTCACGCGCGAGCGACGGAGGCTCAGGAGGATGAAGGCCTTGAGGAGGAGCGCCGGCTCATGTACGTGGGCATGACCCGCGCGAAGCGGCATCTTATCCTTACGCATGCAGCCGAGCGCACGGTTTTCGGCCGGACGAACTACTGCATCCCCTCGATCTTTCTCGACGAGATCCCTCTGGAGCTTCGCCAAGTCGAGGAAAAGACGGAATTGGTCAGATACGATTCGGGCTTCGACTTCGGCGGCGACGACGATGACTGGGACGACGAGGAGCGGGAGTTCCAGCTAGAGGATATGGGGGGGTAGGAGGCGGGAGCAGCCGGAGCCGGGGACATGAACCAAGCCGGCGGCTGCAACGAAGTGAAGCCGCCTGCCTAGCGCCAGCCGTATGGGCAAAGCCCATACGGCGGAAGCGGTCGCGTCCGACTTCGTGTCCCCAGACCCGAACGCGGGACTCCGAACGCGCCCTACTCCTGCGCGCCGTGCGCCCGAAGCAGCTCCGCGACCTTGGCCTGGCCCCATGACACGGCGTTGTGGAGGGGGGTGGCGCCGTTGCTGTCCTGGGCATTGACCTCGGCTCCGCGGTCCAGGAGCAACTTCACCACGTCCGTGTGGCCCTTGTAAGCTGCGTTGTGGAGCGGGGCCTGGCCGGTATCGTCCACCGCGTTCACGTCGGCCCCGTGATCGAGCAGGAGCGCGGCCATTTGCGCCTGGCCTTGGTAGGCAGCCCATCGCAGCGCGGTGCGCCCGCGGTCGTCGCGCACGCCCACCCACCCGGCGTTGCTGCTGAGGATCGCGCTCACCTGCTCCAGGTTTCCTCTGCGCACGGCATCCATGAAATCCGCGGCCGTGAGGTCGTCGCCAGATTGGGATCCAAGGCCGATGAGGCCCAAGAACTTCGAGACGATGCCCATGTGCGTCCTCCGTTGCGGGTAGGAGGCGCTGGTCCGAGACGTGCGTCGCCGATGCAGATGGGGCGACACTGTGGCGGGAGCGGCATTCTACGCCAGCAAGCGACCCTGCCGCAAGAGAAAAAC
>JAJRTI010000661.1 GCA_024278415.1 Planctomycetota bacterium
CGACCAAGAGCGCGCGGACGTGGTCAAGAAGGGCCACCCGTGCATCACGCCCTGCGCAGAAAAACTGGCCGAGGAAGGCTTGCTCTTCGACCGCTGCTACACGCCTACCGCGCATAGCTGCCCGGCCCGCGGGTGTTACTTCACCGGGCTCTATCCGAGCCATCACGGCATCTACAACAATATCCTCACGCACACGGCCATCGCCGGCGCGATCAACCCGGGTTGCCGCATGTTCAGCGAGAACATGCGCGAGGCCGGCTGGAACCTCGGCATCACCGGCAAGTGGCACTGCTCCCGCACCGAGAACCCGGAGGACCGCGGGTGGGACGAAATCCTGCCCACCGCAACCGCGCGGGACGCAACGACCCCGGAGGCGTTTTGGCGAGGCCAGATGAAAGCCGCGCAAACGCCGGAAGACGACAGCCCCCGACGCCGCGGCGAAATCCTCGCGCCCGGCTACGGCCGACGTCGCCTATATGGCGTGACCGAGAAACCCATGGAGCAGCACGGAGGCTACCGCATCGTGGCCAAGGCCATCGAGGCCATCGAGCGGTACGCGAAGGAGGACAAGCCGTTCTTCATGCACGTGGGACCCGGCGAGCCGCACGACCCCTACATCGTGCCGCAGAATTACCTCGACATGTACGAGGGCGTCGAAGCCCCCCTGCCCCCGAGCTACCGCGACACGCTCGAAGACAAACCGCGCATCTACCAACGCCACCGCAAGCAGCTCTGGTCGCAACTCAGCGACGAAGAGGTGCAGGAGTCCATCGTCCACTATTGGGCGTACTGCACCATGCTCGACGACTACCGCAAGATGCTCTACGACGCGGTCGACGGCCTGGGCCTGCGCGACAACACGATCCTCATCTTCATGTCCGACCATGGCGACTACCTCGGCGACCACGGGCTCTACTGCAAGGGCGTGCCCGCGTTCGACTCCGGCGTACGGGTGCCGTTCATCGTGCGCTGGCCCGAAGGCATCGAGAACCCCGGCCGTGAGATCGACGAGTTCGTCACGCTCTGCGACTTCGCGCCCACGTTCCTCGAAGTGGCCGGCCTGGAGCAGAATCCCGCGAGCGGCGCGTCGCTCGCGCCCTTCTTCAAGTCGAACGAGGCTGACGGCTGGACCCAAGAGTTCCACACGCAGTTCAACGGCGTGGAGCTGTACTACACCCAGCGCTCGGTCATGACCAAGGAATACAAGTACGTCTTCAACGGCTTCGACTTCGACGAGCTGTACGACTTGCGCAAGGATCCGGAGAACATGACGAACCTCATCGACGACCCGGCGTACGAGGACGTGCTGCACGACATGGTCAAGCGCATGTGGCGGTTCAGTTGCCGCGAGAAGGACATCATCGGCAACGGATACTTCACGGTCGCGCTCGCGCCCCTCGGCCCGCAGGCTGCGCTCGCCGGTTCGGAGTTCCACCTGTAGGGGAGCGGAACGCCTTCGCGTTCCGACGGACGGCGAAGGCCGTCCGCCCCTCGTTCGTTCCCAAGCTCCAGCTTGGGAACGCATTTTCCTCGTTCCCAAGCTCCAGCTTGGGAACGCATTCCCCCCGAAACTCCGCTTCGGACGAAGCAGTAGTATGACTCGAACGCGCTACAAGATCTTCGAAACTGAATACCCCTACTTCATGACCTGCACGATCGTGGGCTGGCTCCCAGTATTATCGAGGCCCGAGGCGGCAGACATCATTTTCGACTCGTGGCGATACTTGCAGCAAGAACGTGAGTTCGACCTATTCGCGTACGTCATCATGAAGAACCACCTGCATTTGATCGCCGCGGCTCCCGGCCTGTCGAAGGTCATGCAAAGCTTCAAATCGTTCACAGCGAAGCGGCTCCTGGACCTGCTGCGCGAGCATGGAGCCGCCGCCTCTCTGAAGCAACTGCGGGCCCTCAAGCTGAGCCATAAGCGCGAGTGCGAGTATCAGGTATGGCAGGAGGGCAGCAAGCCCAAGCAGATTCGGAACCACGGCATGATGCAGCAGAAGATCGAGTACATCCACAACAATCCCGTCAAACGCGGGTACGTCGATGATCCGCTACACTGGCGATATTCCAGCTTGAGGAATTACGTTGACCAACCTGGCATGATTGATGTAGTGACGGATTGGATGTGAGCCCGGTGCCCGTCCGAGCCAAGCCGAGCTTGCGTTCCCGGGTTGGCGTTCTCGCCAGTGCGTTGCGTTCCCAAGCTGGAGCTTGGGAACGAGAACCGCGCGGCATCGCACACTGACAGAATCAGGAGCAAACAATGAAGCGTATCCCGCACCTACTCCTCGCCCTCGCGTTGATCTGCGCGGCCCCCGCGCTCCGTGCCGGCGAGGCCGGCATCAAGATCGCCGTCTTCGACCAGCAGGCCGCCGGCGGCCAGGGAGCGAGCGTGCAGGGGCTTGCGCGCGGGCTCAAGGCGAGGGGCTACGACGTGGACGTCATCTCCAGCCTCAGTATGCTCACGCTGCTCCCGTACGACGTGCTCTACCTGTCCGACATGCACAAGCCCGGGCAGGTGCACCAGGACTGGCGCAAGACCCTGGACCAATTCGTGCGCGCCGGCGGAAGCGTGCTCCAGACCTGGCACCACCACGTCCTCGGCCAAGTGGCTACCGGCGTGCAGCGCATCTACGGGAGGCGCGGCATGCACGTCGTGCCCGGCCATCCGGCCGTAGCCGGCATCAAGGACTTCAAGGCGTCGTACAAGGACCACATTATCGAGAAGGTCGGCAAGGCCGGCACGGTGCTCATCCAGAACGACGCCGGCCAGCCGGTCGCGGTCGCCGGCAAGATCGGCAAGGGCAAGGTCATCAGCACCGGGCTCGCGCTCGCCATCCCCAACGGCCGGTCGAGCGCGCCACCGCGCGGCGCAGAGTTGGCGCTGATCCAGGCGTTCCTCGCGTGGCTCCAGCCCGACGTGCCGCGTGAGGAGCGGGCCGCCGCGGCCCTGCGCGAGACGGCACTCGAAGTCTCGCCGTCCCGCGTGCTGACCGCTGCGGGGTTCGATGCCACGTTCACCGTGAGTGTAGGCACGAGGAGCGCAGGCGCGATCGCGGTGGCGTGTGACGAGGCCACTGTCACGCGCGGCGAGGTCGTCGCTCTGCCGGGCGGCAAGGGCAAGCTCGCGCAGTTCAAGGTCACGGTCCGGACCGCGCCGCGCGAGGACCGCGCGGCCGACCTGACGATCCGCGCGACGGTCGGGGACAAAACGCTGAGCAAGCCCGTGCGCGTGGAGGCCGTGTACGCGCCCGCGCCGGCCAACGAGAAGCGCGGAGTGTGGCTGCACGTGGGCAAGGATCGCCACCCGAAGGTCGTCATGCCCGAGCTGAAGCGGCTCGGCATCAACATGGCCGTCTTGCGCATCGCCGGAGGCACCGCGGCGTTTTACGCGTCCAAGGTGCAGCCCGACGTGCAGGACCCGCTCGCGCCGGACGGCGATTGGCTCGCGGACGCGGTGAAGTACGCGCACGCGAACGGCATCGAAATCCACCCGTACGTGAACAACTGCGTCGTCGAGGGCCGCACGTCGAAGGAGTCGCTTGCAAGGCTGCGCAAGGCGGGCCGGCTCCAGGAGGGGCCCGACGGCCGGCCCATCGACTGGTTCTGTCCGTCGCAGGAAGCCAACTTTGTCGACATGGAGAAGGTGATGGTGGAGATCGCGACGCAGTACGACGTAGATGGCGTGC
>JAJRTI010000662.1 GCA_024278415.1 Planctomycetota bacterium
CTCTTCGGCAGCGGCTTCCCGGAGCGATGCATGGCCGCGGCCGTGGTGGAAATTCTGCACGCGGAGATCCCGGCCCCAGAGAAGGAACTCATTGCCGCGGGCAACTTGACGCGGCTGATGAAGGAGGTGCGGCTATGAACCCCTCCCCTCTCGCGCAAGAGTTTCTGGCCAAGGGCAAGTTCGAGTCCTTCGACGTGATCGACATGCACACGCACCCGGGGCCGTACTCCGCGATCTGGTTCCCCAATGCAGAACCCGCACAGATGATCCACACCATGGACCGCAGCGGCGTGAAGCTGATCTGCGCGGCGCCCCACTGCGCGCTCACGGATTCCAAGCGCGGCAACGCGTACACCGAGCGCATGTACGCCAAGTGGCCGGACCGCGTCCTGGGCTACTGGAGCATCAACCCCAACTACCCGGAGCGCACGAAGGCCGAGGTCGAGGACTTCGGCAACCACAAGGGCTTCGTCGGGTTCAAGTT
The DNA here is from genome assembly GCA_024278415.1 of Planctomycetota bacterium. The sequence goes on from JAJRTI010000662.1 coordinate 485, forward strand.
CCTCAGCGACTACCACAAGTATCCCATCACTGGCGACGTGTATGCCCCGGTGCTCGAGCGGGCCAACGCGGAGAGATTGCTCGTGCTCATGCACACGTGGGGCGGGAGCCAGTTCGACAGCCCCAAGCAAGTCGAGGAGCTGGCCAAGCGCTACCCGGACGCCATCTTCCTCATGGGCCATTCGGGCTACGGCGACTGGGACGCAAGCATCCACAACGCTCTGGAATACCCCAACGTGTATCTGGAGCTGACCGCGGTGCACGACGCGAACGGCGTGTACGAGAAGATGGTCGACGCCGGGTGCTCGGAGAAGATGCTCTACGGCACGGACCTGCCGTGGTTCGACCCGCACTACGTGATCGCTTGCGTGCTCTTCGCGCGCATCAGCGACGCGGACCGGCACAACATCCTCCACCGCAACGCGGAGCGGCTGCTACAGCGGTGGATGGGCGGAATGGGTGATGGTTGATGGCTGGCAAAACGCCCTTGACCCAGGACACCGCAATACGTACAATAATGCTGTACAAGTCTCATCGTCCGACTGGAGTAGGCCCATGCCCACCGTCACCACATATTCCAAAGCCCGCGCCACGCTGGCCAAGCTCTGTGACGAAGCCGCGTCGACACGCGAGCCGATCATCATCAGGCGCCGCGACGCGGAAGACGTGGCGCTCATCGCGGCCAACGAGTTGGCGAGCCTGCGCGAGACCGCGCACCTCCTGCGCTCTCCCAAGAACGCGCGGCGCCTGCTCACCGCTTTAGCCCGCGCCCAACAGGGCGAACTCCCCCCGGCCTCGGTCGACGACCTGCGCAGGGAATTGGGCCTTGAGTAAGCGCAAGGGGGCAAAGACGCGCCGGCCGCGGGCGGCCGTGTTCCACCCCGAATTCCGTGAGGACCTTCGCTACTGGGTGCGCAGGGACCGGAAGACGGCACTGCGGGCCCTCGACATCGTCGAGGACGTCATGTGCGATCCCTTCAAGGGGTTAGGGAAACCCGAACCGCTCAAGTACCTCGCGTCCGGCGCGTGGTCGCGACGCCTCACGCAAGAGCACCGCATCGTCTACTCGGTGGGCGAGGGCCGCGTGGACTTCTTGCAGGCCCGCTACCACTACTGAGGCATGGGTCCGGGCACACGAAGTCGGGCGCTGCGCGTGCGCCGTACGGCGGATTCATGTCCCCGCGCGCGTCAACATCTCATGGGCTTGGGCAAGCTGCTGCCGGACTGGGAGCCCCTTGGGGCACGCGGCTTCGCAGGCGCCGCAATCGCGGCACGCGTCGAACGCATGTGACGGCCTGAGCCGGGCGTAGGCCTCAGGTGCGTACTCGGTGTGCGCCTTGTTTGCGTCGACCGCGTACTGCACGTAGCGCAGGATGCTTTGAACGCGCACGCCGGCGGGGCACGGCTCGCAGGCGCCGCACATGCCGCACACGCCTGCGGCGACCGTTTGCTCCTGCTCCCGCAGCCCCGGGTCGGCGCGGCCCACCTTCTGATGGAGGATCGCGGTGTACGCGTCCACGTCCTCCATGCATTCGATGCCGCGAAGGATCGTGGCGACGCGCTTCTCCTGCAGCAGTTCGGCCACGGTTTTAGCCAGCTCCTCTGGCTTGGGGACCGCGGGGTTGTGCACATCGGCCGAGCGCCAGGACTTCATTCCGATAATGCCCACGTCGCGCTTGGCGGCCTCTGCAAGCAACGGCTCCATTCCCTTTCGGTTGGCAAGGTTGTATGAGACCATGATCGCGTCGAAGCAATCCATTTCGAGCGCCTTGCCCACGACCCTGGGGATGCTGGCGTGGCAAGCGATGCCGAAGAACCGGGCCTTCCCCTCCTGCTTGCGCTTCTCGAACTCCTCGGCGTACTCCTTGGCTCGCCTGAGTGCGGCCATGCTCTGGATGCCCGGCATGATGAGGTCGATGTGATCCGTGTTCATGACCTGAAGGCAGCGGTCCACGAGCTTCGCATCCGGCTGGATCTTGACGGCGAGTTTGACTTTCGAGCGGTAGCGCTGGAACACCTGGCCGAAGGTGCGCATGCCCGCGCCGCGGCAGTAGAACGGCGAGGTGTGGACGAAGTTGATCCCCTGGTCGATGGCCGCGGCCACCACATAGGGTCGATACGCCGCGTGGCCACCGAGAGACACAATAGACACCTCTAAGCCGGTTCGCCCCAAGCGCCGGAATCCAGGCTTGGGCGCGGGGGCGCCGGCCGCGGCCTGGCACACCGCCAACGGCGCGGCCACGGCTGTGCCGGCAACTGCGCGCATGAACGCTCGTCGGTCGATGGGGTTCTGGTTTGACATGCTGGGACTCCAAACGGGTGTTGTTTCCCTATTACTGGTTCTTCGCTGTTTCGTGTGGGCAGGCCTACGTTTGTCTCGTGGCCTGCAATAGCGGAGTCACAAAGAGACGGAGGCCACAAAGGCACGAAGACACCAAGTGACACGAAGGAGAACGAATCTCCTGTGCTCCTATTCTTTGTGATCCTTTGTGCCTTGGTGTCTTTGTGGCATCCGTTTGAGTGCTTCACCCACACGAAATAGCGAGGATCCCTATTATTCTACCAGCGTACGCGGTGCGCGTGAATGCCGCCCGCGGGCCGCGTCGGCCTGGCCCCCCGGCAGAGGAGCCGCGTCATGGGGCCGCGGCCACGTCTGGCACGACACACCTGAACCCGATGTGCTCCTGCATGAACTCGGGGTACTCGCCTGCGCGCGTGTAGCAGGCGCCGTCTCCGAAACTGGACTCTCCCCACGAGCCGCCGCGGATGACCCGCTGCTGGCCGGGCACCTTGAACCAGTCGGCGCACCACTCCCACACGTTGCCGGACATGTCCAAGCATCCGTAAGGGCTGGCTCCGTCCGGAAGGGAGCCGACCGGGAGGGCCGCGTCCTCGTGGCCGGCCGAGCCCAGGGCGGCGAGCCTGGCCGTTGGCGGCGCGTTGCCCCAGGGGTACATGCGGCCGTCCGTCCCGCGGGCCGCCTTCTCCCACTGCGCTTCGCTGGGCAGTTGTGCGCCGGCCCATGCCGCGTACGCGGCCGCGTCGTGCCAGGTCACGCCCACCACGGGCTGGCGCTGGCTGTTGGCGCTGGGCAATTCGAGGAACTCCGGAGGTTTGTGGCCGGTGCTGGCGGCAAACATGAGGTATTGCACGTTGGCCACTTCGAGTTGATCGATGTAGAAGCCAGGCAATTCGACCCGCCGGCACTCCTCGCCCATGAGGAAGGGCCCGGCCGGCACGTACACCATGGCGGCCCCGTCCTTGACGCGCACAATGAGCCCGTCCTTGTACTCCAATCCAGGCGGGAGCGGCCGCTGGCACCCCCCACATGCCGCGAACACGGCCAACAGGGGGGCAAGCAGACCACGCGTTGCAAAAGGTTTCATGCGAGCCTACTCTCGTGTCTCTTCATAGCGCACGTCGTGCGCGAGGCGCTGCGCCACCACGAAGTGGCCTCGCGCGTTGGGATGGCTGTCTCCCGGCAGGGTCGTACGTCTCTGTCGCCACTGCCACCAGCCTGAATAATCGAGGCACACGACGCCGGAGCCTTCGAGGCTGGCCCGCATCTTCTCGGCGAAAGACTGCCAAGCCGGGTGCAAGACCACGAAGAAGCCCGCGCTCTGAAATTGGCGCTCGAAAGCGATCCTCGACTCCTCGATGATCTTGGCCGTCAGCCGTATGTGCTCGCTCGTGATGCGCGGCGGCAAGCACACGTGAAAATACTTCGCGATCTGGCTGCGGCCCACGATGCCGTAGAGCAGCGACGTCCACGGCCGGCCCGTGCGGAAGGAGCCGTCGCGGACCAGGCCGCCATCAGGGCCCCATGTATAGTATGGCATATCCGCGCCCCAGAGCGTATACACATGCATGTCGCCGATGGCCCTCGCGACGTGGTGGCGCATGAACGTGTACACCGCGATGCCCTTCCGCTGGCCGACCTCCTTCGGGAGGTCGCCGCTCTGGAGCTTGGCCAGCATCTGTTGCGGGCCATAGCCTGGGCATCCGTAGTTGTAGGGGCGGTACCGCGGACACAGGGCCCCAAAAAACGCTGGCAGCGTCTCGCCATCGGCCACGCCTTCGCCGAACGTGTACGAGCCGCCAAAGAAGAGCGCACATTCCGAACGCGCGGCAGGGCCATCGACAGGCGTGACACGCCGGCTGAACTTGTCGGTCGAGTAGACCGTATCGAAGATCACGCGCCCGCCCCTGCGCAACGCCGCCCGCTCGCGCACATTGGGTTTGGGCTTGTAGCCCAGCAATTCGTCCTGGATCATGAAGCCCTTGCCCGCGGCTCCGATCCGCTCTGGCTCAGGCGGAGCGTTTATGTGCAGCAGGACAAAGCAGACGCCTTCGCCGATGGCGACGAGCGCCGCCGCCACCGCGAGCCCGATCGCGAGCGCGGCCGTGCGCGGGTGCTTGCGCAGAAACGCCCTGGATCGCCGCGGGCGGCCGGCTGTCGCTGTGTTGGGGAAGGCCATCGTGCGGCGACCTCATGTCCCTTCATCGTGCAGGCGGAGAATCCAGAGCGCCTCGTGCCACTGGCCGAACTCCTGGATGACTTCGACCAACTGGTAATGCTCGCTAACCGAGTCCCCAACCTGCTGGGCCAGACCGGTCAGTTCACTTTCGGACAGGCACAACACCTTGGCCCGGCGCTCACAGAGGTATCGATCCAGGCGTTCGTGGTTCATGAAACCGTACTGGAGGCAAAGCTTGGTGGCGGCCTCACCACTCGGCGGGAACGAAAGTTGGCTCATGTTCAGGCCCGGCAGAAGCTCTCTGCCGCTCTCATATGCCAGAATGGCTTCCGTGGCGAGAAGCATGTCGCCGGGGGCCGAGACGCGGTCGATGGTTCGGGCCGCGTACCGAATCTCAGCAGGAGCATACCTGCCTCCCGAATCGTCGAGGTCATACTCCTGGGTCGCGCACTGCCACGCGGCCGCCGCGATCATCGCGCACGCGAGGAGTTGGCGCCACTTCGGGCGCCAACTCGACCACGCTCGGGCCACCCCGGCCGACACGAGCATCGCGGCCAAGGGCAGCGCGGCCATCTGGTGCGAGGGCAGGGGCAGCGGCGAGAGCACGTGCAGAAGCGTCATGCCAACGTAGCTGCCGAGCATGAGGAGAGCCCACCGGTGGCCGCGCCAGTCCGGCCGCTGGCCTCGCCGGACCCACCGGCCGATGGCTCCAACGAGCACGGCCAGAAGCAGCGCGTGGATGAGCGCTTGGGATCGTAGCATCCCGGCCGCCCAGGTCAATCGCCACTCCAGGGCTTCGCTATGGCTTTGGAGCGGCATGAGAAGCTCGTGGTAGGTGATGAGCCCGAACAGGATCTTGCCGTCGCTCAGCCAGTAGAACAGGGCGAAGCCCGCTCCGAGTATGCCGACGCCGAGAAGCACGGCCGCGGCCAGGTCACGCCGGGGCTGAGGCGAGTCGAGCCACACGTAGAGCCACAGGAACGGCAACACTGGCAGCATGGCCACACGAGTGCCAATTGCGAGACACAGCAGCGCGGTCGCCGCGAGATAGCGCCACGGCCGGCCAAGCGCTCCGGCCAGCACGAACACGCTGGCCACGCAGAAGAAGATGGCCGGCGCGAGGCTGTTGGCTTGGTAGGCCTCGGATACGAACTGAAGGTTTGCGGCCATGAGCAACGCGCAGATGAGGGCCGCACTGGCGCCGGCGCGGCGCCAGCAGATGGCGAACATCATGAGCAGGCTCGCAACGACAAAAGCCATGGACGTGAGCCGGCCGACGATGAGTGTCCGGCCAAACAGTGAGCCCGTTGCGCCGAGGATGTAGAGGCTGGCCGGGGGATGGTGGAACAGGAAGTCCCGGTACGGGACCTGGCCTTCCACGGCCAACTGCCCGGAGTAGAGGAAGATGCTCTCGTCGGTCACGAAGGCTCCCCTGAATACATACGCCAGCCCGGCCGCGGCGTGAAGCAGCAGCAGCCCCCCTACGGCAAGCCCGGCGGCCCTTGGCCCCATGGCCGCCGCCGGCCGCTGGGTCATGTTACTGCGTGGCATCAATAAGCGCACGGCCTAGGTCGAAGGCCCGTTTGTCAATGTCGAACAGCGCCGCTTTCTTGCCCGTGAGATAGTCTCGCAGCACGCCGGTGAACGTGTCCGCATCCAGGCCATCGCGCAGCGAGTAGTAGGCGCCCATCATGACCATGTTAGCCACGAGCACGTTGCCCAGTGCGATCGCCTTTTCGGTGCCCGGCACAGCCACGGTGCGCACGCCGTCCCGATCCACAGCCTCAACCATGGACGAGTTGGCGAGGATCGTGCCGCCCTGGCGCACGATGCCGCTGTATTTGTCATACGCGTCCTGCTCGCAGGCGATGAGCGTGAGCGGCTCCTCCACGATAGGCGAGTACACCTCGCCCTCCGAGATGACGACGTGGCAGTAGGCGTGGCCGCCGCGGACTTGTGCGCCATAGGAGGGGAAATGGCTCACGTTGACGCCCTGCCGGGTCATGGCGGACGCGAGCAGTTCCCCTGCCATCTCGATGCCTTGGCCGCCTTTGCCGGCGATGATGATCTTGTCAATCATGACTCGTAGTCCCGCACCACACCGAGGGGAAAGACCTTCGCCATTTCGTTCTCGATGAAGTCCATGGCGCTGACGGGGTCTAGGCGCCAGTGGGTTGCGCAGGGCGAGAGCACCTCCACGAGCGAGAACCCTCGGCCCGCGAGCTGCGTCTCGAACGCGTGCTTGATCGCGCGTTTGGCCGCGCGTACGCGCTTGGGGCTCGTCACCGTGGTGCGCTCGATGTAAGCCGGCATGTCGAGCGTGTCGAGCAATTCGCACATACGGATGGGGTAGCCTTCGTTCGCAGGATCCCGGCCGTGCGGCGTGGTCGTGGTCTTCTGTCCCACGAGCGTGGTCGGGGCCATCTGGCCCTTGGTCATGCCGTAGACCGAATTGTTCACGAAGAAGACGCAGATGTTCTCGCCGCGGTTGGCCGCGTGGACAATCTCGGCCATACCAATGGCCGCGAGGTCGCCGTCGCCCTGGTACGTGAAGACGACGCGGTCCTTGAGGATACGCTTGAGGCCGGTGGCCACAGCCGGGGTGCGGCCGTGCGGGGCCTCGCTCACGTCGAAGTCCCAGTAGTCGTATGCGAGCACCGCGCAGCCCACGGGTGCGACTGCGACCGTGCGTTCGCGGATGCCCAATTCGTCCACGCATTCCGTGATGAGGCGATGCACGATGCCGTGGCCGCAGCCGGGGCAATAGTGCGTGCGCGCGTCCCGCATGGACTCCGGTCGGTTGTAACAGACAGCCAATGCGTCACCTCAGGTTGCGGGTGGCGAGCCATCGAGAATCTCGCGAACCTTCTGCCGCAATTCGCTCACGAGCGGCAGCAGTCCGCCCAGTTTTCCGTAGAAGTGCACCGGCGCGGCGCCCTCGACTGCGAGGCGCACGTCTTGGACCATCTGGCCGCCACTCATCTCCACCGCGAGCAGCGGCGTGCCCGCGTCCGCGATCTCCCGCAATGCCGTAGACGGGAACGGGAAGAGCGTGATGGGCCTCAGCAGACCCAGCTTGGGCAGCCCGGCCTCCTCGGCCGTCTGCACCAGTTCCTTGCATACCCGCGCCGACGTGCCATAGGCCACGGCCACCAGCTCCGCGCCGTCCAAGTTCACGGCCTCGAAGCGTACGTCCTCGCGGGCGGCTTTGTCGTACTTGGCCTGGAGGCGCAGGTTCAGGGCGGCCAACTCGTCTTGGTCGAGGATCAGCGACCGGATGATGTTGGGCTCCCGGCCCTTGCAGCCTGTCAGCGCCCAGGGTTTGGCTGGGGGGGTGGGCTCCGGGAGGCAGTCCAGATCCACCGGCTCCTTCATCTGCCCCACCAGCCCGTCGGCCAGCACGAGCACCGGCGCGCGATAGCGATCGGCCATCTCGAACGCCAAAGCCGTGAGCGAAAACATCTCTTGCGCACTGTCCGGCGCGAGGCAGAAGGTGTAGTAGTCGCCGTGGCCGCCGCCGCGTGTGGCCTGGAAGTAATCGCCCTGGGCCGGCGCGATATTGCCCAAGCCTGGCCCCCCGCGCTGAACGTTGATGATGACGGCTGGCAGTTCGCAGGCCGCGATATATGAGATGCCTTCCTGCTTCAGGCTAATGCCTGGGCTCGACGACGACGTCATGGCCCGCGCGCCGGCCGCGGCGCTGCCCAGCACCATGTTTATCGCGGCGAGTTCGCTCTCAGACTGTATGAAGACTCGGCCCAGTTCGGGCATGCGCCGGGCCATGTACGTCGGGATCTCGTTCTGCGGCGTGATAGGGTAGCCATAGTACGCGTCACACCCCGCGCGGATCGCCCCCTCGGCCGCGGCCTCGTTCCCGGTCATTAGTACGCGGTTGCTCATATCGTCGTTGCCCACAGATGGGGCAGAGTGTTCGGGGGATGGTAGAGCGGCGCCCGGCGCGAGGTCACGGATCCTCGCGCCCAGCCTGGCCGTCGTCGATGACGATGGCCGCGTCCGGGCACATGATGTAGCACCGGCCGCAGACCTTGCACTTCGCGGGTTCCTTCACGCGGGCGGCGCGGAAGCCGTCCTTGCTGACCTCCTCGGGCACCTCGAAGACACCCTCTTCGCACGTGGCAACGCACAGGCCGCAGCCCTTGCAGTACTGGACGAGGATTCTAACTCGTCGCGTACTGGGGGTGGCCTCCCCAGTGGAGTTTTTCATGGAGGATTTCATGAAATCGTCGAGCGCCAATGCTGATGAGGCGAAATCGTTGCTCCGACCGGCGCACGACCACGCGGTCGTCGCACTCCAGCTCCACGTAGACCTGGCCGTCAATCGTGAGTCCGACGCTTTCGGCCTTCGAACGCACGACCATCTCGATGGCGCATTCGGCGGGCTCGACGAGGGGCCGATTCGTCAGCGTATGCGGGCAGATCGGGGTGACCAGGAGCGCGTCCTGCGCGGGATTGAGGATAGGCCCACCGGCGGACAAGCTGTGCGCGGTCGACCCGACCGGAGAGGACACGATCAGGCCATCGGCATTATAAGTGGTGACCGGAATACTGTCAATCTTGAGCAAAATCGAGGCAAGTCGCGAGAGCGCGCCCCGCGAAACGACCGCGTCGTTGAGCGCGAGCGAGCAAGCGATTTCCTGGTCGCCTCGCACGACGGAGCAGTCGAGCATCATGCGCGGCAGGATTTCGTACTGGCCCGAGAGAATCTTCTCGAACGCGGGCTGGATCTCGTCGTGGCGGATTTCGGCGAGGAAGCCAAACTTGCCCAGATTCACGCCGACAATGGGGATCTGCCGGCCGCTCAGCGTGCGTGCGGAACGCAACATCGCGCCATCGCCGCCAAACACGACGGCCATGTCCGCATCGGTTTCGGGCACGGCATCGACCGCGGTGAAGTCGCAGATTTCAATGTCGAGGCGCTCCCGAAGCCACGGCTCGACCGAGCGAACGACCTCTGCCACTTTGGCCTTGCCAAGGTCCGCGAAGATGATTGCGCGCTTCATGTCAGCGTCTCGTTAACACATGCAGCGAGCGAGGCTCGCGGTGCAAACCATAACAACATGCTGCGGCCACTGCAAGCGCGTACGCAGGATACGGTGCGCTATCGCCCTAAGTGTGGCCTTCCCCAAGTCCGTGTAGAGGTGGAAGGATGGAAGAATGGAATGCCGCCGCACGAGCGCCTTCCATCATTCCATCATTCCTCCCTTACGCACTGACGTGCCTGCTACAGGCGGATGGGTCCGCAGAGCCACACGGACTTACGGACTTAAGGAATGCTGCAACAAAGCGGGCTTCGCCCGCAACCTAAGGCTTCTGGCTGTCATGGATCAGAGGCAAGACGTGGCGTGTGGAGGGCAGGTTCGCTGTTCCGTATTGCGTATTGCGTATCTCGAATCGCGATCCGAATACGCAATACGCAATACGCAATACGCAATACGCAATACCCTGCCAAGAGTGCGCGCACACCACGCAACATCTTGTTTTCCATACCAGTTCCGGATGGCTAAGGCCCTAAGGCCTCTTTGATCCGAGCGACGATGCGCGTGGCGTCCAACCCCAGATCCGCAAGC
>JAJRTI010000663.1 GCA_024278415.1 Planctomycetota bacterium
GCGAAGCGGCCCCGGCCGGCCAACAGCGTAGTGAAGTTGCCCTCGATCTCGATCTGCGGACCAATGGGCGCGTCCACCACCCGCGCGCGGTAATGCCAGCGGCCGTCCCACCAGCCCTCCGGCGTGGCCGCACTCAGTGCAGGCCCTGCAATGATCGCAGCCATCAGGACATGCCTGATCATGATCCCCACCCTCCGTCCGCGGTGTTGACGATCCGGTCGTGAACGAGTTGGCGGAACTCCGGGGACAGGCTCGCGAAGTAGGCGCTGAAGCCGGTGACGCGCACGACCAAGTCGGGGTAGTTTTCGGGGTGGGCGCAGGCGTCGCGAATCATCTCCGTGTCGAGCACGTTGGCGTTCACCAGGGTGCCGCCAAGGTCGAAATGGCCGCGTATCACGGCTTCGACGTTGCGGATGCCTGCGCCGTCCGCCACCAGTCCCGGGTCCATGTCGAGCTGCATGGGCGCCGCATTCCCGTAGCCGGGCTGAACCGCGGCGATGGCGTTGGACATGCTGGTCGGTGTCACCGGTCCGCCTTTTCGGAAGCCATTGTCCGGGTTGGCTCCAAAGGAGATGGGCGCGCCGCTGTGGCGGCCGTTGGGCGTGGCCCCGGTCTCTCTGCCCATGGGAATCGTGCTCGCCCACGAGAACAGGCCAGGCACCATGGCCCACCCGTCGGGGGTGGGCTCCCGTGCCACGAATTCCGTGAACCGCGCGCTGATTCGCTCGGCCCAGAAATCCCCGCGCGTCATGCCCCGCCCGTATGACGGCACACTGCTGAGAAGCGCCTGCACGCGGACGGCGCCCTCGAAATCGCGGTCGAGCGCATCCGCCACTTCGCTCCAAGTCAGCTTGCCTTCGGACTCCACGCGTTGCTCGATGGCGGCGAACGAGTCCGCGGCCGTGGCCAGGGCGGAACCGTCCACGCACACCGTGTTGTACTCCAGCGACCCGTGGCTGGCGTCGATGCCCTTCTCGACCGGCCCATGGCACAAGAGGTCCAGGACCAGGTCCGGCGCGTAGCGGTGCAAGTGCGCCATGTGCAGGTCGATCCCTTCGGCCACGACCTCGACAGCTTTGCCGAGGTGCTTGTCGAAGTTTCGCCAAAGGAGATCGATCGAGCGCTCCGCGTCCGCGGCCTCCATCACGTCCTCGAACGCCGCTCCGAAGACCTTTGCGAAGTTGACCTTGATCACATCGCTCAGGGAGTATTCCCGGCCGGGAAGGCAAGTCCAGTGGCACCCCACTTGTGCGCGTTGCCGGGCCAGCTCCAGCGGCACGCCGTTCCGCGCATAGCCCTGCGCAATGTTCTCCGGGCCGAAGAACCGGGGAATGCCTTGCTTGTCTTTGAACAGCATCTCGGAGGCCAGCCGCATCAGCTCCGGATCCATCGCCTCGTGCACGCCCACGGAGACGTTGGCGGGCACGCGCAGCCTCCGCACCGCCTTGAGGACCAGGAAGGAAACCGGGTTCGTGGCGTCGTTGCCGTGCTCGTCGATCCCGCCGACGTGATAGTACTGCGGGTCCGTGAGGTTCAGGCAGGCCAGGTGCAGGATGGCCTCCTCGTCCGTGAGGCGGCCGGCATCGATGTCCCGCTGGTAATAGGGCAGAAAGTACTGGTCGATGCGGCCCACCGCGCCACTGCCGTTGTAGATGCGGGCCGCCATCTGATACCAGGCCGTCCACTGGCAGGCCTGGCGGAAGGTCGCGGGAGGCTCCGTGGCCAGCGCGGTGTTGATTCGGACCATCTCCTCCATGTTGCGGCGCATGTCGGGATTCGATTCCGTGTCCGCCAGCCGGCGCGCCGCTTCCACGTGGTTTCGAATCCAGTTCTGAATGCCGACGACGATGCCCTCGAGTCCGGCGTAGAAGTCCTCGTCGGGGTGCGGATTCGCCTCGCGGCAGCGGCGGATCTTCTCCAGCAGCCCCCCGAAACCCAGGGCGAGCCCGATCCCGAGGTCGATGCCGAAGTGCTGGCCGGCCGTGATGCCGTGGACGATGTTGTAGCGCTTGTGAAACTCGTCCAGGTGGTCCCAGTGGCTCTCCGGATCCCATCGGGTCACGTGCCCGGCGAAGACGGTGAAGTAGCCGCCGAGGAGCGAGGACACCGGGTTCACGTAGACCGGCGTTTGCTCGAGGAAACGCCGGAAGTTCAGCCCGCACAGGCGCGGCCCCATGATGAGACCGTCGGGACGGTCGCTCTCCGGCTCGAAATGGAACGGCTTCGCCAGGGGGATGTTGCCCCAGTCGTCGGTGTCGCGCGGGCCGCAGTCTCGCTTGCGCACGGTGTGCTCGGTCTTGATTCGGCGCAATTCCTCGAGGCGGGCCTGCACCGATGAGAAATCGAGATCGGGCGATACGGACGGAGATACAGTCTTCACTGTGGTATTCCTTCCGGGCTTCTCAAATTGCCGGTTGATCTCGGGTCGAGATCTGATCGGTCAGATCGCGACTGGTCGGACCGATTGAAGCGCGCTCCACCCGCCACCTTGACCGAGACGCCGGCGCTCTGCGCCGCATCGGCCAATGCGGCGATGCGTTGTCTTGACGGCGGCTCCAGGTGCGACGTTTGTGGCTGCAAGCCAAGGCTCTCGTACTTGCCTTCGCCTAGGCGATGGAACGGAAGCAGCTCCAGATGCTCGAGCCGCGGGAAGCTCGCGGCGAACTCCGCAATGGCCCGGATCGCTTCGGCCGAATCGTTGAACGTTGGGACCACCGGGACGCGTACGATCACGGGCACGTCCGCGGCGGCAATGGTTTCGGAGTTGGCCAGGATCCGCCGGTTCGTTCGCCCTGCGCCTGCCCGGTGACGGGCGTCATCCCTGTGCTTCAGGTCGATCAGGAAGAGGTCGGTCAGCGGCAACACGCAGCAGAGCGCGTCGCGGGAGCACTCCAGGCAGGTATCGACGGCGGTGTGGATCCCTTCGTTGCGGCAACGGGCCAGGATGTCCGCCGCGAAGCCGGGCTGCATCATCGGCTCGCCGCCCGAAAGCGTCACGCCGCCACCGGACCGCTCGTAGTAGACGCGGTCCTCGAGCACGGTCGCCACCACGTCTTCGGCGGCCATCTCTCGCCCGACCAAGCTCAGTGCCCCGGCGAGGCAGACCTCGGCGCAGGCGCCGCAGAGGCGGCAGCGGTCTCGTTGGACTCGATGGGCTTCGCGCTCGACAACGTGCGCTCCCGTGGGACAGGCGTTCACGCACTCGCCGCAGCCGGTGCAGCGTTGCGCCACGAAATCCAACTGGATGTTGCGTGAGAGCCCTTCCGGGTTTTGGCACCAGAAACAGCGCAGGGGGCAGCCCTTGAAGAAGACGGTCGTGCGCACGCCGGGGCCGTCGTGGGTCGAGAAACGCTGGATGTCGAAGAGGCGTCCCATTTGAACTACGAAATGCGCGAAACTCGCGAACGGGGTTGGTTGACAAACCGCTCGTACTCGACCTTGGGGTGGTGCCCGAAGTTGACCAGCAAACCGAGTTGTTTGCCGGTTGACTTCAAGTAGTTGATCACTTGGGCGCGGTGCTCGTCCGCCAGGTGCTTGACTGCTTTGATCTCAAGGATGATCTGGCCGAAGCACAGGAAGTCCGGTTCATAGCCTTGTTCGAGCTGTCGCCCTTTGTACTCAAGTCGGAGACGGGGTTTCTGGACGAAAGGGATCCCTTGCTCAGAGAGTTCGATAGAAAGACATTCTTGGTAGACGGCCTCCAGGAACCCGTTGCCCTTCTCCTTGTACACCTCAAAGCAGGCACCGATAATCTTGTAGCTCTCCTCCTTGAATACGATCTTCTGTTCCATTTTCGCGCCTTTCGCGCCTTTCGTAGTTACTCCCTCCGGGCTGCCAGTCACGTCTCGTCCAGCACCCGGCGGTAGTCGGCCACGGTGGCGGCCAGCGCCTCCATCTTGTCGCCGGCCACAGGCTTCATGAGTTCGAAGCCCAGAGGGCCGTCGTAGCCGCTTTCGCGAAGGCAGGCGACGACCGCCTCGGAGCTGAACTGCTGGGGCGGCTGGGCGTCCGGCTTCGCCTTGATCTTCACGTGCGCGTGGGCCGCGAAGGGGAGCAGGCGCCGGAACGCGTCCTGCGTCTCGCCGCGCTCGTCCTCCGTGAGTGCGGGGAACTGCTTGCGAAACACGTTGTCGTTGTCGGGCGTCGTCCCGATGCCCTCGATCCCCGCGTCCCGGAAGCGCTCCATCAGGGCGAGAATGTCCCCCGTCTCCTGGCCGTCGGGATCCACGTCCTTGGGCGTGAGGTAGATGCGGTGGTTCTCGATCCCGAGTCTGACGTTGCGCGGGCGAGCAAACTCCGCACACTCGGCCATGGCATCGAAGTCCCGCCGCAGTTGCCCGACCCGTTCCCCTGCCGTCTCGAACCCTCCGAGAAAAACCACGACCGTGGGGCTGTCCAGGGCGGCCGCCGCTTCGATCCAGGTCTTGATCAGCGTGATGTCGGTTCGGTAGTCCGGCCAGGCCCCGCCGAGCTTGAGGTTGCGCGCATCGATGGCGGGCACGCACATGCCCAGGCGCGCCGTGTGCTCGCGGAGGCCGGCCAGATAGCCCTTGTCGATGCACTCGAGGTGATAGCCCATAATCTCGACGCCGTCGAATCCGGCTTCGGCGAGATCCGAGATGAGCGCGCGCAAGTCGGGGTATGCGCCATTCTCAAGCTCTTCGGTGAAGTTCCAAGTGCTACAGGCCAGTTTCATGATGGGTAACTCCTGCTGCGCACGCGTTCCGCATTCCCGCTGGCCGCGGAGCGGACGCCTGCATCAAGGATAGCAAGTGCATCGAGGTTCAGCGGCACATCCAACAGCGGGTTGAGCGGATCGCCGGTGTCGAGGCGATGGACGAATTCCTCCGCGACGTTCGCCCGGCCCTCCGGCAACGTGGCGGGCTCGATCCACTCGGGCTCACCGGCGTTCGGCAGCAAGTGGATCGCCTGCGCACCGTCCCGGCGTTCGACAACCAGCGTGCCCTCGGCGCCGTAAACAATGGGGCCGTTCGGGACTCCGTGATGCCGCGTGGTCCACGTGCCTTCGTACAGCCCGATGGCCGACGGGAAGCGCGTGATCATGACCGCGTTGTCGTCCGCTTCGCCCCAATGGCTGTTCAGATTGGCCTTGACCGCGACCGCGTCCAGGGCCTGTTCGCCGACGAGCCAGCGGCTGAGCATGGCTCCATAGCAGCAGAAGTCGATGAGCGCGCCTCCGCCCGTCTCGGTCTGGTGCCACCACGACGCGGCGCGCTCCACGCCGCTCAGCGACTCGCCCTGCCCGCCGCCCGCGTGCGCGGCGCCCGGTCCGAGGGGGCCAGTATGGCCGGCGCGATACTTGACCTGCAGCACTCGGCCGATGGCGCCTTCGCGCACGAGGGCTTTGAGCTTGTACATCAGCGGCGACCAGGCAATGGGCCAGTTCACGGCCAGCGTCGTTCCGCTGGCCTCCGCGGCCCGCACCATGCGCAGCCCGTGCGCCAGCGACATGGCCATGGGTTTCTCCACGCAGGCGTGGACACCTGCCGCGGCGCAGGCCTCGACGATGTCCGGGTGGTACCGATTCTCGCTGCAAACGATCACGAGGTCCGGCTTGCCCTGTTCGAGCAGGTCCGCAATCGAACCATACTCCCGCGGCACGCCAAGCTCGGTCCGCGCGTGCTCCTTGTTCCAGGCGCGGGTGTAGCGCGCGGTCGACAACTCCGGCGTCGCCGGCTCCGTGTCTGTGCAACCCGCCCACTCCACGCGGGGATGCTCTGCGAAAACCGCGGCCACGTTGTTGACGTGCATGTGGGCAAAACCGATGATCCCGGCGCGGTAAGTCTTCTTGCTCATAGCGTTATCTCCATCTTCGTGGGAGGTTCGAGGGTTGGCCAGCCGCCGCACGATCTGATCAGTCCAATCGAACAGATCAGACTGCTTCTCCGCCGCTCTGGCAACGGCATGGCCATGGGGTCGTTCAGTCGGACGCCACCTGCACTTCGCGGCCTGCCGCGGCGGACGCGTAGAGCGCGTCGAGCGCGCCCATGACGTTTAGCACCTCTTCGCGCTTGACGATCAGTTCCGCGTCGCCACGAATCGCGGCCACGAAGTTTTCCGTTTCAGCCCAATGCCCGTGGAACGGCACGTTGGGGGGTGGCGGGATCTCGGGCTCCGCCTTGATCACGTGGCCCCCCATTCGGCTGGTCACGGTCAACGGGCTGAAGGTCATGCCGCCCTCCGTGCCCAGCAGCATGTGGCCGCTCTGGTTTGCCTCGGGGATATACGACGCCCAACTGGTCTTGAGCACGATCGTGCCGCCGTTTTCGAGACGCAGGAAGCCGCCGGCGAAATCCTCGACGTCGAACTCGCGGTAATCATAGGGCCGCGGCGTGAGCGCGCCGTTCGGGGTTGAATTCTTGCCTTGGTCGCGGTCCCCAAACTTGGTGTACGTGCTGCCGCTGACCGCGGCGACCTTCGGGTTCCCCATGATCCAGATGATCAGGTCGAGGATGTGCACGCCGAGGTCGTAGATCGGCCCGCCCGCAGAATGCTCCATCATGTGGAAGCGTCCCCACGTGGGGATGCCGCTGCGCCGGAGCATGGTCGTCTCGGCAAAGTAGACCTCGCCGAGTTGTCCCGATGCAACAATGTCCCTGGCCGCGAATGCGTATGGGGCAAACCGCGAGCTTTGCCCAACCATGAGCACGCGCCCGGCCTTGTCCGCGGCCTCGTACATCTCGACCGCATCCGGACGGCTCGTGGCGATCGGCTTTTCGCACAGGACGTGTGCCCCCGCCGCGAGGGCCGCAAGGGTCCCCTCCTTGTGGTAGCAGTTGGGCGTGCAAACCGAGACGATGTCGAGGGACTCCTTCGCCAGCATGGCGCGGTAGTCCCCGTAGTGATTCGGGATGCCGTTGGCCTCGGCGAACGTCGCGGCGATCTCCGGGCAGATGTCCGCGTTCGCCACGATCTCCACGCTGTCCGATAGGTTCTTCCAAGCCGGCGCGTGCGCCACGTTCGCGATCCATCCAGAGCCGAGGATCCCGACTCTCAGTTTCTTCCTGGGCATATGCGTTTCTCCTGCCGTGGACAATCTTGCTACTGTAGATTTGGCCCATCCTGTGCGCGACATGGGGCAGCCAGCGGACGCGGCCGGCCTATCATTCTACTGCCGCACATCCCTTGCATTCAAGCCAAACATCTTGTATATCTGCCACAAGATGTTGTAAATCTGCACACAGAATAGGAGGGGTCAGAGAAGATGAATCCAGGCCTGATCGACGAGCGGAGCGTGGAACTCCTGCCCGACATCGCCAATGCGGAGCGGGCGATTCAGTGGTGGGAACACAACCACAAGAGGGTTTGCCATGGGATGCGGGACATGCACTATGGCCTGGAATTCGCCATCGTGCTCGCCGGCCGGGTGAAACAGATCTACCCGAACTGGGAAACCATCGTGGGGCCGGGCGAAGCGTGGCTGTGCGGCATGTGGGAGCCGCACGGATACGACGTGGTGAAGGCGCCCGCCCGATTCGTGGGCTGCCGAATCTGGCCCCCGCTGCTCGCCAGTCTCCGGTTCTCACAGGCCGCGGGCTTCGATTGGTTCGCGCCCTTCGCCGCGCCCCCACGAGAACGCCCCCAGGCGCCCCGCAAGAGCCGGCCGCGCATGCGAGCGCTGGCGGAGCGCTTGTTGGCCGTAGACCACGAGCCAGAGGGCCATCAAGAAGTGTGGCCCGTTCTGATCGTCATGGAGACGCTCTTGGAGCTGACGCGCAACTGGACTCCACCCAGCGCACATCGCCGCGCCTCGCTCACCGTCATGTCTCGCGTGAGCCCTGCCATCGAGCTGGTGTTCGCTCGCCGACGCTTCCTCTCCGTGCAAGAGGCGGCCCGGGCTTGCGGCATGAGCCGGAACCATTTCAGCCGGCTGTTTGGCGAAGTGATGGGCATCAGCTTCCCGCAGTTTGCGCTGCGCTATCGCCTCAGTTGTGTGGCCGGCCAACTGACGAGCACGGATGCCCCCATCAAGACCGTGGCGTCAGCCTGGGGCTTCACGGACGACAGCCACCTCCACCACCAGTTCCGGCGGCACTACGGCATGTCGCCGTCCGAGTATCGCCGGCGACGCTCAGGCGCGCGGTAGATGTTTCTGGCGCCAGGGCGCGCCTGTTGGCGCGCACGCGGGTGACGCACACGCACCTCGTGGCCGCACGCTGCTACGCGCCGGCCGGTCGATGCGGGATCTGTCGGATTTGAAGTCTTCTGGGGTTCGCCCGGCCGTCTCCGGCGGCTGGCTGCGCGGTGGCGTCCAGGAGGAACGCGTCACCCGCCCTCCAGCCGCGAGAGCACGATCCGGCCGATGCGGCCCTTGAAGTGGTACCCGCCCTTGCCGGACGCTATCCCCACCTGGGCCAAGTCCGCATAGGCCGCCGGCAAGGGCGAACGCGTGGCCGCATCCAACTTGCCGTTGATGAACAGCATCGCATTCCGGCCGTCGAACCGCAACGATACGTGATAGGCCCCCTCGGGCGAAAGCACGGTCTTGCCTCGCAGATGCCGCGCCTGGCCTTGGCCTATGAATATCTCGACATTCAGTTTCAGGCCGCGGTTGACCATCAAACGAAATCCGCGCTTCTTGTATGCCATCGCCTGGAATATCCCGCCGTAGTAATTGTCCGGCGCTGCTTCGGGCGACAGGTCCACGTCAAGCGCAAAGGCCGCGGGCTGCGCGAGTTCTTTGATCGTCTTCAGCGACGCGACGAGCCCTTCCGCGCCGGTGAAGCGCAGCGCGGGCGCGTCGCCGATCTTCGCCGGCTTCGGACTTGGCGAGCCCTTAAGCGGCTTCAACGCGGCTTCTGGATACGTGCGGCACGGCACGACGCTTCCCGTGTAATCGCCGGGATCCCAGACCGCGAACGGCCGCCCCGCGCTCGCGGCTTCTTCGCCCTCTGTCTCCACGCCTGCCGTCACACCCAGCACCATCATTTGCGTGGTCTCGATCGCGCCGATCACGTCCATCGACTTCACGACTTTGTCCGGGTGCGGGTTCTTCCATTCGGTCACGTAGAATCCGACCGGGGAGGTAACGCGGTTCTTGCCCGTCCACGCGACCTGCGCGTTCGCGACCGGCGCGGGATGGTACCAGTCGGAAATGTCCCTGTGCCAGCGCACAGGGAACACCGCTGTGGATCCGTCCGCGTAGTGGAACACGTAACGCGCGACGACGGGCGTCGGGTCTTTGCTCTTCGGCGCCCAACCGGCCGCGTGCGCGAACCAGAACACGTCCGCCTTCTTGCCAATGGGGATGCCCGTCTTGCGGTCCGGCAGCTTCATGCGCCGGTCCTTGCCGCGAAGCGAGATGATCGCGCGGCCGCGGTTCTTCTTGGGATCGATCAGCCGAAACGGCCGGCCGCAGAAGCGGTTCATTTCCGGAAACTTGCCCACCGCGACCGGCGGCCCGTTGCCGCCGGCGCGGCCCGTGTGGTTGATGAGGAAGAAGCACATGTCCGACTCGCCGCTGTCCATCCAGCCGCCCTTGCCGTCGTCGGCCGTCTCGTCGTAGTAGCCCATGTTCGCGTGCTTGGACAGGTCGACGTAAGAATAGCTGTAGGACTTTTCGACCCGGGGCCGGATGCGCGCGCCAAGGTTGGCTGCGATGGCGCTGACGATGCGCATCACGCTCGGGCCGCGGGCCGCGAGCGCCCGCTCCCACGGCAGCGTGTCGAACAACACCAGGCCCTTGCCCGCGGGAATCTCCGTCAGCACAGCCGGCGCGGCCAGGCGCCGGCCCGACTGGAGCGTGGGCAGCACCAACTCGTACCGGCCAATGGACGCCAGCGGCTTGCCCTCCGCAAAATAGCCCGCCCGCGCGGCGATGTTGACTTCCGTCCAGTAGAAGTCGGCCGAGGACAAGCCGTTGAGCACCTGCGCATCGGCCCGGCGCGCGAGGGACTGAATCTTCTTGTTGTCGAACTCCCGAAGGACGGGCTTGAAGGGCAGAATCCTCGCCGCCTTGGCCGCGGTCTCAGGGGTAAACCCGTGGAGCCAGACGCGGCCGCCCGCGGCCAGCAATTCCTTGATTCGTTTGACGTCCGCATCGCTCAGCTCCGCGGATGCGTCGATGAACACCGGCCCCGAGCCGTCCGCGCTAGCGACGGTTTCGACGTTGCACGCGCGCAGGACGCCGGCCGCGTCGCGGTTGGATCCAGCCATCACCTGGAGCGGTGCCGTCGGCGCCGGCGCATAGGCCAACGCTCGGCGCACAAGCCTCGACAGCAGCAGGCCCGCGGCTGGCTCGACGCCCACGCGGTCGCACAGAAACAACTGGCTCTGAATGATCGCGCCCTTCCCGCAGGGCGTCTCGCCCAGCGGCATCCACTCGAGCCCGTACACGCCTCCCGCGTCGAGAAGAATCCGCGTGCGGCCGTTGGACGGCTTGGCGAAGGACCGCGCGGCAACCAAATGGTCCGGACGCCACCACGAAAGCTGCCGGCCATCGAGTCCCGCGAGGATGGGGTGGTCGTACGTGCGCTTCCACGTGCGGGTGCAGATGTGTTTCTCGTCGATCTCGGGAAACTCCGAGCCGAGGGAATACCACTTCTCCTGGCGCAGCACGACGACCCGCCCCCCCTCGCGTGCGAAGCGAACCAGAGCCTTCTTGAAGCGCGCCGGCGAGGTCTTCTCGCCCACGATGACGACGCGCTTGCCCTTGAGGGCCGCAGGCATAAGGGACGTCACGGGCCGCAGCTTCAGGCCCAACTTCGCCAATGCCGCGGCCGTTTCGCCGGAAGCATCGACCAGCACAATCGAATCCGCGTCCACACCGGCAAGCGACGCGCGCGGCATGATGAACACCGTCTCCTCGAATCGGCTCTTCTCGTGGTAACCGCCCGCGGCCCAGTACATGAGCCGCACCTTCAGCGTGGCCGCGACCTGCTCCGTCACCCGCGGGAACTCGATGGGGATGTCCACGTCGTGAACTTCGCCGGGCTTCAGACGGACGGGGATGCGCTTCCGCCACAGGGTCACTCCGCCCGCGCGCAGGATGCACTGAAGGAAGGTTCGGTACGTGTATTCGTGCTCGCCGTCGTTGAACAGCACCACGCGTCGCGCGCCGGTCTCGCCGCCGGTGAAGTTGGGATGGAAATCGACGCGGCGCACGGCCACCTGCGGCATGATGCGCTCGCGGTCGCCATACCAAGGATTGATCCCCGCCACTCCGCGGCGACGATAGATATCGGTCAGCATCATGACGGCCTCGGCGAATGGGTTGCCGGGGACCGCGTCGCGGAACTGGATGTCCTGCTGGTCCCACTTTTCCCAGTCGTACGCGGCCTCGCCCGCGAACGCGCACCACTGATTCGGCGGACCGCCCAGGCTCCAATACTCGCCGATCACGAGCGGCCGGTTCCAGACGAACTGCGAGCGCCAGCCCGTGTTGACCCCCTTGTCCTTGAGCCAGTCGAAGTTGTTCGGAATCACATAGCCGGAATGGGGGAACTCCTCGCGCAGCGGGCCGGCCTGGCTTTCCGGGTAGTGCACGTTGATGATGGGCAGCAACCCGTCCCAGCCGTTCTCTCCGTCGCCGTCGAGGGGGCGGATAGCGTCCAGTTCGCGCACGGCCCTGACCAGTTCCCGCGCGGTCGCTTTGTATTCGGGATTCTCGGGCATGCGATCCCAATAGGTCTCGTTGGTCATGTTCCAGATGACCAACGACGGCCGGCTCCGGTATTGCCGCACGATGCCTTGGATGTAGTCGATGTACGCGGGCAGCCAAAGCTCCTTCTTGTCCGGCGGATAGGAGACCACCGCGGGCGGCGAGAATTCGGGAACGACCATGA
>JAJRTI010000664.1 GCA_024278415.1 Planctomycetota bacterium
ACGCGATGTCGCTGCACGAGATGGCCGTCGAGAGGAACGACCGCATCTGGTCCAGCGACTGGCGGCCCGGCGACCGCGGAGTGCTGGCGAAGCGTTATGTGCATGCGACGCAACACAAGTCGCTGATCAAGAAGGGGGGCGGCCTCGACGCTGCGCGCAAGGCCTACCACATGTCCAAGCGTCTTAGCGCTGCCGAGGACCGGCTGCGTCGAATCGACGTGGACGCGCTGCGCCTCGCGGTTCAGGACTTGGTCGATACGTATGGCGACGCGTATGCGAACGGCGCGAAGTATCTCGCCCGAGTCCAGGCATTGGCAGGCAACCGGGACGCGCTGCTGGCCAAGCTTGCGAGCGGGGATGTGGCCGTGCTGGCCGAAGCCGAACGCGCGGCCGCATTGCAGCGCGACGCGCTGCTTGCCAATCCGTCCATCGACTTCGACCGCATTCTTCTCGTCAAGCGCAGCGTGAAGTCGCCGAAGCTCGGATTGCCGCAAAACTGGCAGGGCAACTCGTCGCTGCGCCACACTGGCTACGACAATGAGATCGCGGTTCTGCATGTCCCCACTCGCGACGGACGGCCACGCTCGCAAACTCGCGACGGACGGCCACGTCCGTCGCATGCTCCCGCGGGGGGGGCGCTGGACGAGGCCGTCCAGCGCGAGACACTCGCGACGCTCTTCAAGCCTCCCGACCGGCGCTTCGTGGGCGACGTGGACTTGCACTTCGACGCGGACCGCATGCTCTTCTCCATGCCGAGCGACGCCGGCCGATGGCAGGTCTTCGAGATCGGTATCGATGGCAAGGGCCTCCGCCAAGTCACGCCCGGCGATGAGCCGGACGTGGACAACTACGACGCGTGCTACATGCCCGACGGCAGCGTCATCTTTACGTCCACCGTGTGCATGCAGGGCGTGCCGTGCGTGAACGGGGGCTCCCACGTCGCGACGCTCTGCCGACTCGAACCGGACGGCAAGACTATGCGCCAGCTCTGCTTCGACCAGGACCACAACTGGTGCCCCACGCCCCTGCCGGATGGCCGCGTGATGTACACACGATGGGAGTACAGCGACATCCCGCACGCGTTCAGTCGTCAACTGTTCACCATGAACCCGGACGGTACGGAGCAGATGTCACTCTACGGGAGCAACTCGTACTGGCCGAACTCGATCTTCTACGCGCGGCCCGTGCCGGGGCATCCGAGCAAAGTCGTGGGCATCGTGAGCGGCCACCACGGAGTGCCGCGCATGGGCGAGCTGGTGATCTTCGATCCCGAAAAGGGGAGGCACGAGGCGGACGGCGTGGTGCAACGCATTCCCGGCCGCGGCCAGCGCGTCGAGCCGATCCTCCTCGACACGCTGGTGAACAAATCGTGGCCCAAGTTCCTCCACCCGTACCCGCTCAGCGAGAAGTACTTCCTCGTGGCCTCCCAGCCCACTGCCAAGTCGCTGTGGGGCATCTATTTGGTCGACGTGTTCGACAACATGCTGCTGCTGCGGGAGGAGCCGGGGTACGCGCTGCTCGAGCCGATCCCCGTACGCAAGACACCGAAGCCTCCAATCCTGCGCAATCGCGTGGACACGAGCCGCAAAGACGCGGTCGTGTACCTATCTGATGTGTACGAAGGCCCGGGCCTGAAGGGAGTGCCGCGGGGCACGATCAAGCAACTGCGTCTCATCACGTACCACTTCGCCTACTGGGGCATGGGCGGCCAGCAGCGCCGCGTTGGGCTCGATGGGCCGTGGGACATCAAACGCGTGCTCGGCACGGTGCCCGTGTACAAGGACGGATCCGCGAGCTTCCGCGTGCCTGCGAACACGCCGATCTCTGTGCAGCCGCTCGACGACCGCGGCCAGGCCGTGCAACTCATGCGCAGTTGGTTCGTGGGCATGCCTGGCGAGACGGTCTCGTGCGTAGGCTGCCACGAGCCTTCGCGCACGGCCGCGCCCAAGCAACTCACGATCGCGACGAAGCGCGCACCCGTCCCGATCAAGCCTTGGTACGGCCCCACGCGTGGGTTCAGCTTCAAGCGCGAGGTGCAGCCCGTGCTGGACGAGTACTGCGTCGTGTGCCACAGTGGCGGCCGGCCGGGCATGCTGGACTTTCGCTCGGCCCCGCCGGTGGTCGTGCACAAGATCAAGAAGGTCCACGGCCTGGGCAAGTTCAGCCCGTCGTACTACGCGCTGCGCCGGTTCGTGCGCTCGCCGACCATGGAGAGCGACCTGCACCTGCTGCCGCCGTGGGAGTTCCACGCGGAATCGACCAAGCTCGTGCAGGAGCTGCGCAAGGGGCACCAAGGCGTGCAACTCGACGCGGAAGCATGGGACCGCATCATCACGTGGATCGACCTTCACGCGCCCGCGCATGGCACATGGGCCGAGATCGTGGGCGAGAAGGCCGTCGCGAAGCAACGCCAGCGCCGGCGCGAACTGCGCAAGAAGTACGCGGGCATGGACGAGGATCCGGAGGCGGTCCCCGCGCTGGAGCCTGACGAGGATGTCGAGTTCCCGGAGATGGACGTCGACGCGTCGGTCGAGGACGTGGAGTGCCCGGGCTGGCCGTTCAACGCGACTGAAGCGAAGCGCCGGCAGCGGAGCGCCGGGGAATGGCGGCGGAGCATCGACCTGGGCAACGGCTTGAAGCTCGATCTGGTGCGCATCCCGGCCGGCGAGTTCGTCATGGGCGACCCGCATGGCCATCCCGAGGAGCGCCCCCTGCGCCGCGTCAGGGTCGGCAAGCCGTTTTGGATGGGCAAGTTCGAGGTCACGAACGAGCAGTTCGCTGCGTTCGATCCTGGGCACGACAGCCGGCTCGAGCGCGGCGACTTCCTCCAGTTCAGCGTGCGCGAGCGCGGGTACCCCATGAACGGCCCCAAGCAGCCGGTGGTGCGCATCACGTGCCTGCAAGCCAAGGCGTTTTGCGAGTGGTTGTCCAAGAGGGCCGGCATGAACATCGCGCTGCCGACGGCAGAGCAGTGGGAATACGCTTGCCGCGCCGGCACGAACACGCCGCTGTGGTACGGCGACGTGGGTGACGACTTCGCCCGCGTCGCGAACCTGGCCGACGCCACGCTCAAGCGGGTCGACAAGTTCAGCTTTGGGCTCCCGTACGGCGCGATCCCCCCGTGGCGCCCCGCGGACGGCCAATTCAACGACGGTGCGCGCGTGACCGCGGCCGTGGGATCGTACCAGCCCAACCCGTGGGGCCTGTATGATATGCACGGGAATGCCGCGGAATGGACGCGCACGCAGCGGGGCGATCGCATGGTCGTGCGCGGCGGCTCCTTCTACGATCGTCCCACCCATGCGCGGTCGTCCTACCGCCTCTACTACCGCGCCTGCCAGAGCGTGTTCGACGTGGGGTTCCGGGTCGTGCTGCGAGAGGAGTAGCCGTAGGTGGGCCTTGCCCACCATTGGTCTGCGCCGGCTGTTGGTGGGCGAGGCCCACCCTACATGGCTGACGAGAGCCGGATAGGCATCGAAGGGATGTCTTGCTAGAATGCCAGATGACAGCTTGACACTCGGCCCTATGATCGGTTATTAATGACAGACAATCGCTCGTGCAAGCCGCATGTTGTGCGGAAGACAAGAAAGCTAGTAGGATGACTAGAACTAGGAGGCCCTGACGGATGCGTACGCACTCCCTCATTGTCACGTGGCTCTGCATCGCCGGTATGGCTGTTTCGAGCAGCGCACCTGGTCGCTTGCAAAGACTGAAGACGAAGAATGGGACCACCTACGAAGATGTGAGGTTCAAGAAGCTCCTTAACGATGACGTCTTGATTTATCACGCCAAAGGCGCAGCCAGGATCCCCTTGTGCCAGCTTTCAGATGATGACCGCACACGCCTGGGTATCCCAACCGCGGCCCAGCTTGCAGAGCGTCGAAGGGGCCTCGTCGAGTACAAGGGGCACTGGATGAAGCCTGCCAAGAAGGCAGAACTCGAATACCAAGACAAGCAGGCAGAAGCACGGAAAAAGGCAACGGCGATAGTCCTCTCCAAAAGCAAGAAGAGTGTGCTATTTAAGCTGATTCAGATTTTGGCGGACGGTGCGCTCTGCGTGAGCCAGCGTTTTGATCCCCGATGGGGTTGGACCTATGATGGTGAGTTCTTCTTCCTCTATCTAACTGACACCAAGATGGTCGCGGATGATGAGGTTTACAGGGAGGATATCTACTGGTGTGGCACATACAGCTACACTACGGTCCGTGGCGTGAGGAAGACCGTCAACAGTTACTCGGCTGCCAAGTCCCGCGCAATCGCCATAGTCGAGAAGAAGTTCGGATTAGGCCCCAAGGAATCCAGAGGCTCCCACGAGGCTTCTCGTCCCCCCAGGAAGGGGTCGGGAGGAGCTTCCGAGTTATCCCAGTACCGGGGCTTTGGTAGTGGCTTTTTTGTCACTAAGCAGGGGGTCGTGCTGACGAATTACCATGTCGTCGCGGGCAGCAAGGGGGTCTGGGTGCGAACCCAGGGAAGTCTTCTTTCCGCCAAAGTGCTCGGTACCGATAAGGATAACGACTTAGCATTACTCCAAGTCCAAGTGCCTGCCAACATGAGTCTGACAGCCGCCGTCCTATCAGGTCAACGCTCCGCGAAGCTGGGTGAGACAGTGTTCACGGTCGGTTTCCCCTTGCCGACCTTGCAGGGCTTCTCGCCGAAGGTGACCAAAGGCGTCGTGAGTGGGCTTAAGGGCGTTGGCGATGATCCGAAGCTTTACCAGATTGACGCATCCGTGCAGCCTGGCAACTCAGGGGGGCCATTGGCTGATAGCTCCGGTCAGCTTATCGGTGTCGTGGTGGCAAGGCTTAGCGATGCGGCTGTGATGCGGACGCAGGGTGTGGTGCCGCAGAATATCAATTACGCGGTCAAGCTTTCCTACGTGCGAGCATTCATCGACTCTTTCCCAGATGTGGCTAAAGCTGCCGAGGTTGCCGAGGGCCCGGAGGGCATGAAGTTCGAGGAGGCAGTAGACCGCGTTCGCAGGGCGAGCGTCATGGTTCTGGTGCGGTGACCATTTGGACTTCCTATGCAGGTAATCGGGAGACACCATCCGCGACTGGCCATATCTATCGGGGCGGGAGGGGCAGTTGATGGGTGGGGCCTACGGCTCGCAGTAAGAATTGTGCATCACGCTTCAGCGAGTGTAAGTCATCCGAGTTGGCCGGCCGCGTCTAGCGCAACGCTGCGCGAAGACTTAAGCTGGACCGTTATGTCCAGCCTTCTCGAGTCTCGAATCCCGAGTCGTGCTGCGAGAGAATTAGACCCCACCCTGCGGCACGGTTGGTCCTCCAACCGTATGGAAAGGGCGTGGAGCAAGCCGGGCACTACGGGCAAAGCGCAGTCGAGGCAAGCAGGACTGATGGATTCCAAGACCCACGCTTAGCGCTCAGGACATGCTTGAGGAGCTTCATAAAGTCGGGGGCTTTATGGGTGACCATCTCGGCAGGGCTCGCCGGATGGCTCACCGCCAACCCCAGCCTCGACATCTTCGGGTCCGTATCTCGCCTTGGCCTTTTCGATGGCAGCAAGCTCAGAGCCCACAAAGACTCGGTCCGCCTGTTCGCTCGCAACAGACCATCGCTCGTCGTACGCTCCGCGAAACAGTTCACGTGGTAGCCTCCTGTTTCGCGGAGTGAAGGGGTTCTCGAAAACCCGGACCCGCGGAGCATCTACGACCATGCCGGGATGAGCCATCAGGAGTTCGACGGCAAGGATCGCCCTTTCCTCCGGTTCCATTGGGCGTCCGAGTTCGTGCTGCTTCTGGACGACAGCCTTATGGCACAGTCTGTGGAATTCAACGGTGCGTTCTCTCAACCTTTCAATCACAATGATGGCACTGATTCTGGTGTTCTGATACTCCTCTCGTACATAACTCCTGACCATCTTGCCGCGATGAGGGAGAAAGCAGCTACGAGTTGTCTCTGGCTTGAGTTGCCCCTGCCTCTCGTCGAAGTCCATGACGAACCCCGCATCCCCAACCATTGCGCCAAAGACAACATGCGGGTGAAGAAACGTTCTGCCAGAGCATTGGTTGAAGATGACGAGAGCACAGCATTCGGAATCGAACTCGCTGAACTGCTTGCCGGCCGCGTGGATCTTGTCACGGACGGGTTTGTACGGGTCGATGAATGTGGATTGGCCGGTCTTGAAGCGGGATGTCTGCCTAATCTCCTTGACCTCGAACAGCAGCTCCTGGTCTTGCCACTTGAGTGCGTAGTCCGGGCACTTGCTCTTGCCCGCGATTGGAGGCTCGTAGGTAAAGTGGCCGGCGTGGCCATTGGCGTTGAGATACTCCTCGAACAGCAGATCTGATTCGTTCTTTTGGTTGTGGTTGGGCATGTTTGGCTCTTATGACCGGTCATGGACGTCCATGTGCATGACGTACAAGCGCAAGCCCCTGGTCCGCAGAAACGTCGGGAGAACCCAGCGGATGAGACGTCCGCGCACAGCGTGTGCTGGACATGGACGCCCAGCACCAGAGATAGAGCGTTGCCAGATTACCATATCTGGCTACGGCCTGCTCCTGTGTCCGCCCAGTTTGGAGTCCCGCCTTTTGGCGGTCCGATGTCCTGGCCAGCCAGGCAGACCGCCTAAAGGCGGGACTCCGAACACGTGGCCGGCCGAACAAAGAACGCATTCGGGGTAATCGGGGGACCATACGCGATTGTAATCGGGGGACGCCATACTGTAATCGGGGGACGCCATACTCGATTCGGCGTATCTATCGTGTCAGGCCGGGCAGTTGAAGGTTCAGGCCTACCGCTCCAGCTTCTTGCTTTTCGTCGCGGTTCCTCACGGATAAGGCACTACGCTTTCTCGCAGACTTGGCCGCGAGAAAGGGGCGGCTGCGCCGCAATTCGTGTTCGTGCTGGTGCTCGTCGTCCTCGATGTCGGCCGTTGAGCGGTGGTTCGAGGACGAGCACGATGGCGCATCGACCATCGTCGCCGCCGCAGCTAGAAGTTGCACGTGTGGTTCGTGATCGACCCCACCAAACCCATCTGCCAACTTGCGGCTGATTCTCTCGCATTCGTCAAGAATCGGAGGCGATACGACAAGCTCGACTTCGCCGCGTCGCCAGGCATCGAGGATCTCATATGGTGGACCAGAGAAGAACACGCCAGACACGAACACGTTGGTGTCAACCGCGATCCTCATGCTTCACGCCGCACCTTGACCACGGCTTTGGCGACATCCGAACGTTTCATGCCGGCGGCGCGCGCCTGTTGGCGGGCGGAACGGATAATGTCGTCGAAGTCGGCCATGGAGGGCGCTTCGATGGTCTTGAG
>JAJRTI010000665.1 GCA_024278415.1 Planctomycetota bacterium
AGGGTTGCGAGCTTCGCTCGCGAACCCTGGGCTGGTTTACGGAAGCCCGTTGGGCTTCCCAGAGGCCGAACCCGCCCGGACCGGCCAAAGGCTCAGCCACGTTTTCTGCGCATGGCTGTAGCACTTGGCTGAAATGTTACTTCCCGTGGATAATGGGACGCGCCCTCGCCGCTTTGCCTGCGAGAAAGCGTAAGCTCCTTAGCGTCAATCTCGCAACAACATGTTGTCCATGTGTGAGACGTGGCGAGGCTCGTAGTAGGGCGATTCATCGCCCGTCTCTCCAAGGAGACGGACGGGCGACAAATCGCCCTGCTATGAACGGCTTGCCGGCGGCGTCAGAATCTTAGGCAATATCATCTCCGCGCACCGCGGAGTTGTTCGGATCGGAACGCCTTCACGTTCCGATCCTCTTCGGTTGCGGGCGAAGCCCGCGTTAGGCAACACCCCTATGAA
Source organism: Planctomycetota bacterium (assembly GCA_024278415.1). The sequence goes on from JAJRTI010000665.1 coordinate 454, forward strand.
AATCGTAAGAAAGCTCGTCATCGTGCCCAATCTGCCGGAGCCCCTCCAGCGACTCCGCGACTTGGCGCGCAATCTCTGGTGGTGCTGGGATCCCGATGGCGTGGACCTGTGGCGCCGCCTCGACCCCGACCTCTGGGAGTCCACCTACCATAACCCGGTGCGTATGCTGGGCGCGATGGACCAAAGCCGGCTCGAAGCCCTGGCCGAGGACGCCGGCTTCCTCGTGCAACTCGAGTCGGTGTGCAAGCGATTCGAGGAGTACCTGAACCATCGACGCAAGTTCGCGGACGAGTTGCCGGGCGAGGCCGCCATCGCCTACTTCTCCGCGGAGTTCGGCATCAACGAGAGCGTGCCCAACTACTCTGGCGGCCTGGGCGTGCTCGCGGGCGACCACATCAAGTCCGCCAGCGATTTGGGCCTGCCGCTCGTGGGCGTGGGGCTGCTCTACCGGGAGGGCTATTTTCAGCAATACCTCAACGCCGACGGATGGCAGCAAGAGGTCTACCCGGCCAACGACTTCTACAACATGCCGGTGGCGCTCATGCGCGACGCCCAGGGCGCGGCGCTGCGCATCGACGTGCCTTATCCCCAGCGCCGCGTGAGGGCGCAGATCTGGCGTATCCAGGTCGGCCGCGTGCCCCTCTACCTGCTCGACACGAACTTGGACGAGAACGCGCCTGAGGACCGCGAGATCACCGGCCAACTTTACGGCGGCGACCTGGACATGCGCATTCGGCAGGAGATTCTCCTGGGCATCGGCGGCGTGCGCGCGATCGAGGCCCTCGGCCTCGCGCCGTCGGTCTGCCACATGAACGAAGGGCACAGCGCGTTCCTCGCGCTCGAGCGCATTCGGCTCATCATGGAGCGCAGCGGCTGCTCGTTCGACGTGGCGCGAGAGGTGGTCTCGGCCAGCACGTGTTTCACCACCCACACCCCGGTGCCGGCCGGCAACGATTCGTTCGCCGCCAACCTCATGGATCGTTACTTTGCGGACTACTACCCCAAGCTGGGGCTGACTCGCGACCAGTTCCTCGCCCTCGGCAGACAGGATCCCAGCAACACGTCCGAGGATTTCTGCATGACCGTGCTCGCGCTCAAGCTCGCGACGTACCGCAACGGCGTCAGCAAACTCCACGGCGAGGTCTCGCGTGAGATGTGGCGCCGAGTCTGGCCCTCCGTGTCGCTGGACGAGGTGCCCATCACCTCCATCACCAACGGCATCCATACCGCGTCGTGGATCTCGAAGGATCTGTGGGAACTCTTCGACCGCTACCTCGGCCCCGCATGGATCGAGAGCCTGTCCGAGGCCGGCGCGATGGACCGCATTGCGGACATCCCAGACGCGGAATTGTGGCGCACGCACGAACGCCGGCGCGAACGGCTCGTCGCGTTTGCGCGCCAACGCCTGCGCCAGCAACTCGAACGCCGGGGCGCGCCCCCGTCGGAGATCGAGGCCGCGGACGAAGTGCTCGACCCGGAAGCGCTCACCATCGGCTTCGCCCGGCGCTTCGCCACGTACAAGCGCGGGACCCTGCTGTTCCGCGATATCGACCGGCTAATGTCGATCCTGAACGCGGAGGGGCGCAAGGTGCAGATTATCTTCGCCGGCAAGGCCCACCCCCGCGACACCGAAGGCAAGGAGCTGATCCGGCAAATCGCGCACTACGCCCGCCTGCCCGGGGTGCGCGGCTCCGTTGTGTTCCTCGAAAACTACGACACCAACGTGGCGCGCTACATGGTGCAAGGCACGGACCTGTGGCTCAACACCCCGCGCCGGCCCATGGAGGCCAGCGGCACGTCCGGCATGAAGGCCGCGGCCAACGGCTCGCTGAACATGAGCATCCCCGACGGCTGGTGGCCCGAAGCCTACGACCACCGCAACGGCTGGCGCATCGGATTGGGAGAGTCCTACCCTAGCCTCGAAGAACAGGACGAGGTCGAAAGCAATGCGATCTACGACCTGTTCGAGAAAGAGGTCGTGCCCGCATTCTACGACCGCGGCCGCGACCGCTTGCCGCGGGAGTGGATCGAGCGGATGAAGGACTGCATGCGCACGATCCTGCCCGTGTTCTCCACGTGGCGCATGGTGAGCGAGTACGCGGAGCGATTCTACATCCGTGCGCTCAAGGGCTTCCAAACCATGGCCGCCAACGACATGGCCAACGCACGGCAACTGGCCGACTGGAAAGCGAAGCTGCGTACGAACTGGGGGGGCATCCAGATCCTAAGCTTCACCGCGGACGGCAACGGCGACGTGCCGGTGGGCAAGGACGTGGAGATCCAAGCCGAACTCAAGCTGGGCCGCGTCGCGCCGCCCGACGTGTCGGTGGAGGTGTGCCACGGCCTGCTCGACCACGAGGGCGAATTGCGCCAGTACAAGGTCGTGCCCTTGGAATGCTGGCAGTCCAAGCCCGGCTCAACGTACGTGTTCGGCTCCACGCTCCGATTCGTGCATAGCGGCCAGCATGGCCTCGCTCTCCGCGTGCTGCCCAAACACGCGCACCTCGCGTGCCCGCTCGACGCCGGGCTCATCGTGTGGGCGACGTAGCCTACAGCCCTAAGCCGCCGCGGCGAGTGTCATCCTAGTGTCGCGGCCCGCAAGTTCGTATGCCTATCTGACTCGGTGGGGCTGTGCTGGGAGACCCGCGTCGTCCGATTGGCCAAACGCACTCCTACAACGCCACAGGGGGCGCAATTGTGCGCAAACCCCGAACGGGGTTTGCGCACAACGTAGGTATCAACGGAACTCAAGCTGAACATGCGGCCACATGAGGATGGCATTCGCGGTACGGCGAACACAAGGCCGGTGAGGCCGACGCAATGCCATTGCCTCAGGGAACTCCGTCCGCAGGATCCACGATGCATTGGCCAGGGCAGACTCCGTGGCAAGCTTTAGCTGGCCTTTCTGAGTGCCACCAGATTCATCTGGTGGTGAGCATGG
>JAJRTI010000666.1 GCA_024278415.1 Planctomycetota bacterium
AGGGTAGCCGAACGGCTTCCGCCAGCGCTCCCCCCCCGCTGGTAGCACGCACGTCAGTGCGTTCCGCTCTGGCGTCTGGGGACCCCGCAACTGCGGGACGATCCCCCGTCCCCCCTCCCAGGGGGGACCACAGGGGGGTCAGCAGAGGGTAGCCGAACGGCTTCCGCCAGCGCTCCCCCCCCGCTGGTAGCACGCACGTCAGTGCGTTCCGCTCTGGCGTCTGGGGACCCCGCAACTGCGGGACGATTCCCCGTCCCCCCTTCCAGGGGGGACTACAGGGGGGTCAGCAGAGGGTAGCCGAACGGCTTCCGCCCAGGCTCCCCCCCCTTCGGTTCCCCTCCTTGAAGGGGGGGATTTCGGCTTCCGCATCGCGTCCCCGGCGCCAGAGACGCTCTCACGAGCGTGCTACAAACGCGCGACCTCCCTGCATAGGCTTGCGGAATGTTGGACTTAGGGCCATGCTCAACAACACCTATCTCAAGCGCGGGCTCGACGCACTCTGCCGCGCACACACCATGAGCTACTTCGCCGACGGCCACCGCGGCGCGGCCATTGTCTCGGCCTGCTTTCTCGTCCACGAGAACCCCGCCGAAAACGGCGTTGCCGAGATTCTCGCGAGCATGATCGACGCGCACTGGGCGCAGACCGATCTCTGCGCGCCGTTTCCCGACGAGCCGGCGGACGCGGCGCTCCTCGACCGCGTCGTGGCCGTGCTCGACGCCAACATTGGGCTGTATCGAGAAGTCGGCCACAACGCGATCTTCGCGGCGCTCGCGCTCAAGACCTTCGCGCAGCTCCCCGACACAATCACGCCCGCGCGCGTCGACGGCATCTGCAAGCTCATCGAGTGCTTCGACACGCCCGAAGACATCGAGCTGGACGAAACGGATGAGTTCCCGGCCATGGACACGCCGCGAGGGGCAGCGGAATTCATTCTCGCCGAGACGCTCGCCGCGATGGAGCGTTTCCATGGACGAGGCCAAGGCTGGTCGGGGCACATGCTCACCTTTGGCCGTTCGCTCATCGACCTCAATCAATGCGGATACGCGGCGCTCGCGAAGAAAGGCCAGCACGCGTTCAAGCAGTACGTGAAACGCGTGCGCATGGGGCCGCTGGCGCGCGACATCCCGCGGACCGAGCACCCTCGAAGCCAATGCCTCCCGCTCGAACGCGCCTACTGGGACGCGCGCAAGACGAAGGACGTTGGCATCGGCCACTGCTTCAAGTATCCTTACGGCTTCTGCGGCCTCCTCGCGCTCGCTCAAGACGACGCACTCAAGCAGCGTTGCTTGGCGGAGGCGTACCGCGTGCTGTAGTCGAGGCCGCGGCCGGGGACATGAACCAAGCCGGCGGCTGCAACGAAGTGAAGCCGCCTGCCTAGCGCCAGCCGTATGGGCAAAGCCCATACGGCGGAAGCGGTCGCGTCCGACTTCGTGTCCCCAGACCTGAACAGGAACCCACTCATGACCCACAAAGAACGCGTCATCGCATCCCTCGAACACCGCCAGCCTGACAAGACCCCTTGGAACGTTGGCTTCACGCAGAAGGCCCACGCCAAGATGGTCGAGTTCTATGGCGATCCCAACTTCCACACGCAGCTCGGCAACCACCTCGTGGGCCTCCAACCCCTGCTGCCCGGCGCGTGGACCGACGATGGCAACTTCTTCACCGACGAATTCGGCGTCACCTGGAACCGCACGGTCGACAAGGACATTGGCAATCCCGATGGCTGCACGGTCGACGAGAACAACGTGGACGACTACGAGTTTCCGGACCCGCACGACCCGCGGCGCTACGAGCGGTTCCAGGAGGTCATCGACGCGAACCCGGACCAATTCATCATCGCCAACCTTGGCTTCTCGCTCTTCGAGCGCGCGTGGACGCTTGTGGGCATGGCCAAACTGCTCATGGACATGGTCGAGCGGCCGGAGTTCGTCGAGAAACTCCTCGACAAGATCCTCGCGTTCAACCTCGGCATCATCGAAGAGTGCTGCAAGTTCCCGGTCGACGCCATGCAGTTCGGCGACGACTGGGGCCAGCAGCAGGGCCTCATCATGGGCCCCGTGCTGTGGCGCCAATTCATCAAGCCCCGCATCCGTGAAATGTACGCCGCAGTCAAGTCGACTAACAAGTTCGTCATCATCCACTCATGTGGCGATGTCAAGCTGGTCTTCCCCGACCTCATCGAGTGTGGGCTCGACTGCTTCAATCCGTTCCAGCCGGAGGTCATGGACGTGTGCGAGATGAAGCGCCAATTCGGCGACCGCCTCAGCTTTTTTGGCGGCATCAGCACGCAGCAGACCCTCCCCTATGGCACGGTCGACGACGTGCGCGCCGAGGTCCAGCGCAACATCGAAGTCATCGGCAAGGACGGCGGATACATCGCCGCACCCGCGCACGCGATCCCCGGCGACGCGCCGCCGGAGAACATCCACGCGATGCTGGAAGTGCTGCGCGGGCAATGAAGGGGAGACGAATGACCAGTGACCAGTGACCAGTGACCAATAACGACTAAACCATGGCAAGAACCAAAATCGTCGCCACCGCCGGCCCAGCCTGCGAAGACCCAAGCGTGCTCGAAGCTATGATCCACGCGGGCGTGGACGTGATCCGCGTCAACATGTCCCACGGCACGCACGAGCAGCACGCGGAGACGATCCGCCGCGTGCGAGCGGTCGCGTCGCAACTCGAACGGCCGGTCGCGATCCTCATGGACCTCTGCGGCCCCAAGATTCGCACGGGCAAGCTCAAAGCCGGCGAGCCGATCACGCTCGAAGCTGGCAAGCGCGTCACCATCACGGCCGAGGACGTGCTCGGCACGGCCGAGCGCATCGCGACCACCTACGCCCCGCTCCCCAACGACGTGCGCCCCGGCGACTCTATTCTGCTCGCGGATGGGGCCATCGAGTTGCGCGTGCTCGACCGCACGAAGACCGACGTAACTTGCGAGGTCGTGTTCGGCGGCGAACTGGGCGAGCACAAGGGCATCAACCTGCCGGGCGTCGCGCTGAGCACGCCGTGCATGACCCCGAAGGACTACGACGACCTCCACTTCGGCCTTGACCAAGGCGTCGACTTCGTCGCGCTCTCGTTCGTGCGCAAGGCCGCCGACGTGAATACGCTCGTGCACGAAATGGAGCGCCTGAGCCAGCGCAAGCCCGTCATTTCCAAGATCGAAAAGCCCCAAGCGCTCGACAATCTCGATGCGATCCTCGCCGCGACGGACGGCGTCATGGTCGCGCGCGGCGACCTCGGCGTGGAGCTGTCGCCGGAGAAAGTGCCGACCGCGCAGAAGCGCATCATTCACGAAGCCAACGCGCGCGGCAAGCCGGTCATCACCGCGACGCAGATGCTGGAGTCCATGATGGACTCCCCGCGGCCGACGCGCGCCGAGGCATCGGACGTGGCCAACGCGATCATCGACGGCACGGACGCGGTCATGCTCTCGGGCGAGACTGCGGTGGGCAAGTATCCTGCGCGATGCGTGGCGATGATGGAGCGCATCGCGAACGAGATCGAAGGCTCCGGCGCGGCATGGGCCGCGGCGGTTCCATCCGAGCGAGCGGCAGGCACCTTGGACCACGCGTGCGTCTCGGCCGCGTGCGCGGCCGCGCGGGACATCCAGGCCGCGGCGATCGTGGTTTTCACAATCTCCGGCCACACCGCGGACCTCGTCTCGCAGATGCGGCCCCAATCGCCCATCGTGGCGTTCACGCCCGAAGAAGCCACGTACCGGCGGCTCGCGTTGCGCTGGGGCGTGCGGCCGTTCATGATCGAGATGGGCGAGAACACGGACGAACTGATCCGGGACGGCGAGCGCAAGCTCATGGCGCTCGGCTTCGCCCAGCCGGGGCAAACCGTCGTGTGCGTCGCCGGCACGACCCCCCACCGCGGGGCCACGAACATGCTCAAGATCGACACGCTTTCCCGATGACCGACGACGCCTCACCATCGCCCGCGCCGGCCTCGGACCGCCGCGCCAATCTGCTCTTCGTCGGCGCGTTCGTCATGGAGATCTCCGGGGGCATCGCGATCACCGCGCTGCCGCTCCTCGCCATCAAGTTTGGCGCGAGCGAGTCGCAGCTCGGCGCGCTCGCGGCCGCGCAGCGCGTGCCGTACATCATCCTCTGTGTGCTTTTCGGGGCGCTCTCCGATCGTTCCGGCCCCAAGGTGCTCGCAACGCTTGCGGCGTGCGTGCTGGCCGGGATCTACTGCAACTACCCGCTCGCGACGAGCGTGGCCAACCTCATCTGCCTCGTGCCCGTCACCGCGGTCGGCGTGGCTCTCTTCTGGCCGCCGGTGCAGGCTTGGGTGCGCGAGTTGCCGACCGCGTCCATGGGCAAGCGCGCCACGCGCTTCAACATGGCGTGGAGCCTCGGCAGCACGATTGGCTTCCTCATCGGCGGGTTCATCGCGGAGCGCGACGAGCGCCTGCCGTTCTGGGTCTGCGCGGGGCTCATGCTTGTGCTCCTGGTGCTGGTCCGCGCGACGCCTGGCGGCTCCAAGCCCAGCAAGCGCCGCGCGGCGGCCGCCCGCGGCGGCGCCCACATCCCCACTCACCCGCTCAACGACGCGTTCCTCTATGCGAGTTGGGTCGCCAACTTCGCGGCCTTCGGCTCGATGGGCGTGATCTTCTTCATCTTGCCAAAGCTGCTCAAGGAGCTGGATTACTCGAACTGGTTCTTCGGGGTGCTGCTGTTCAGCAACGGCCTTAGCCGCACGTTCACCTTCTTCCTTATGGGCCAGACCGAACGCTGGCACTATCGGCTGCGGCATGTGATCGCGGCGCAGTGCGCGAGTGCGCTCGGCATGTTGCTCATCGCCGCGTCGCGGCACTGGGCCGTGCTGCTCCTCGGCGTGGCCGCGGCGGGCCATGCCTGCGGCGTGTGCTACGGCGCGAGCCTCACGTACTGTTTGCGCAGCGCGGGGAATGTGGGCCGGCGGGCCGGCCTGCACGAGTCCATCCTCATCATGGGCTCGGTGTCCGGGGCCTCCGTGGGCGGCTACTGCGCACAGTATTACGGAGCGGAAACGCCCTATCTCATTAGCGCGGCCGCGCTCGCTCTGGCCGTGGCAATACAGGGCGCTATGATCGCCAGAGCCAGGGCCAGGCGCACTTGACCCTGCCGCGGCCGTGGCCTACCATGAGCCGGCGCACACGTAAGAAACGCAAAGACACAGAGACGCGAAGCCGCAAAGGAAGCCCAATAGGGAACAGAGCCCTCGCCTCTCTCGTTGCGTCTCTGCGCCTTCGCGCCTTTGCGTTGCCTCCGCTTCTCCCATGACCACAGCCTACATCGCATTCGGCAGCAACCTTGGCGATCGCGAAGGAAGCATTCGCGCAGCCGTAGTGGAACTGGAGGCGCATCCTCAGGTCATGTCTGTGCGTCTGTCGTCGCTCTACGAAACTCCGCCGGTGGGTCCGCCCCAGCCGAACTACCTCAACGCGGTCGCGGCTGTTGAGACAACACTGTCCCCACGCGACTTGCTCGCGCTCTGCCAGCGCATCGAGGACGCCCTGGGCCGCGTCCGGACGGTCAAGTGGGGTCCGCGAACAATTGACCTGGACATCGTCCTTTATGGCGATGAGGTCATCGATGAACCG